>DAIOEN010000372.1:0-4810 GCA_036746235.1 Vulcanimicrobiota bacterium
AATATCTTCTTCTTCTGTAATATCTTCTTCTTCTGTAATATCTTCTTCTTCTGTAATATCTTCTTCTTCTGAATAACCCTGCATGTCTTTATCCTGAATACCAAGATCCATTTTATCCCATATTTCTCCCGTTAATTCTTTTTCCATAGGGGTAACGAATTTTATGCCTCTCGAATTTAATTTTTCTATTAATTCTTCCAGACTATGTTCTGACTTCACCCCTTTATGTTCTTCGTAATATTCTTCATTATCATCTTCCCAGATTATTCTTTCCATAAGATCACCCGGTGATGCCATTACAAGTGCTTCTCCATTTTTACCAAAAAGGCCTTCATAGTCTTTTTCTTCTTCTGACAGTTTACCTGCAATATCTCTCCACCTGAGGAATTCTCTGGGTATTTTGAAGCCGTTCTTTTTAGCGTATTCTACTCCGCCAAAAATTAGTTTTTTCGCAACTGTAATATTTTCCTCAACGACAGGTACATAAGAGTTTGATTTAATCCTTGGTAGAATTTCTCTGTCAAATTTGAATTTATGACATTTTCTTTCACCAAATACATCTTTTAACCCCATACCCCATACGTCTATAAGGAAAAGGGCATAATTTATATAATGATCTTTGAGTTTTCTTGCTATCAGAACTGTACCCAGGCCGCTTTCTTTTATATTTTTACCTGCATAACAGCAGTAGAGAGGCAATTCTTTTATATCACCCGAGAAATCTACTCCCTTATCTTTAAGTATCCCTATTGATCTTTTTGCTGCTGCTCTGACTTCAGAGTCTTTATCTTCTCTCAGTTTTAACAGAAGCGGGACCATAGAAGGAGACACGTTTAAAAATTTTGTAGCAAATTGCCATCTGAGTTTTGGTATATTACTGTTTAAGAATATATTGTAAAAAGCTGTAACGTCTTCTTTAACTGTTAATATAAAATACATTGTAAGAAATTTATTTGTCAGTGATAAATCGTGAAAGTTGTTTTCTATAATAGTCTGTGATGAAGGATCTTCCCTGAGAAGTTTACACCAGTTTTTAACCTGATCCTGCAGTGTAGAGCCATTCTGGAGCATTACGGGAAACATGTCTGTATCTGCCAGATTCTGACCGAGAAGAATACAGAATAACCCGGCTTTTACTTCAGGTTTTATCTGGTTGGATACCAGTAATTCTTTAACTAATTCCTCTGTATCTTCTCCTTCCATGTCTATCATTGCCAGAACTATTCTTTCTCTATCCTGCTCACTTGCTTCTTTAAGTAAATCTATCAACTCTATTTTTACATCAGAACCGAGTTTATGAAATAATTTTTTTGTTACAAGTTCGATCTGTTTCTGTGACGGGCACGAACTATTTATAGTCTTCAAACCGGTTAACAGTTCTTCTTTTATATTTTCTTTATCCAGAGATGAAATATCAACTTTCATCTGTTTTATCTTTTTTTTCTTTTTCTTTTTACTCACGCCTGGTGCCTCCTTAATTACCTTCAGTTATCAGTTTATTTGTTCTGTGTAAACCAGTCAAGTATGAATTTTAATCTGGTTTTTCTATTTTTAGGTGAACCACATCGGGAAAGGCCATGAGATTCCTGTGTAAATCTCAAATATTTCACTTCTTTTCTCAGGAACTTCATGGCAGTAAACAACTGGTCTGCCTGATCCACAGGTGCTCTGTAGTCATGTTCACTGTGTATTATAAATAAGGGGGTATTTATTTTCTCAACATGGTATAAAGGGGAATTTGTATTATAAAGGTCAGGTTCTCTCCACGGAAGTCCTTCTACGGCAAATCTGAAACAATATCCGTAATCGGACACACCGAAAAGGGTTGTAAGATTTGTAACGCTTCTTTCCGCTATAGCTGCTCTGTATCTGTCAGTTTTTCCTATAAGTAAAACTGTCATATACCCTCCGTAAGAACCTCCTGTAAGATAGAGACGTTTCTCATCTATAAAACCTTTGGAAACTATATGTTCCAGAAATTCCAGTTGATCCTGACTATCAGGTGTCCCCCAGTGAGGTCTTATTGACTCTGCAAAGTCATCTCCGTACCCCTGACTTCCCCGGGGATTTGTATAAAGAACACAGTAACCTTTTCCGGCAAGGTAATGCATTTCATGGAAAAATGTATAGCCGTACAATACGTGAGGACCTCCATGAATCTGCTGTATTAATGGATATTTATTTTTTTCGTTAAACCCCGGTGGTTTTACAAGCCATCCGTGAATAGGTACAGAGTCACTTCCTGTGAACCATATATCTTCAGGTTCTGTAATATCTATTTCTTTTTCTATAAAATCATTGAAAGATGTAAGTTTTTTACTTACCCATCTGTCTTCGTTTCTCGTGAGGTAATATAATTCATGAGGTTCTATCATATTACCCATAATTAGAGCTATATTATTTCCTTCTCTGTCAATATGAAAAGATGCAATCTCTACTTTTCCTCCCAGTATTTTTTCAGGCACACCTCCTGAAACAGGAACACAATAGAGCTCACATGCCCCTTTTACTGTGGCAAGGAAAGCAACTTTTTTTCCGCCTTCTAAAAACTGAGGAGATGATGAGGGTCCAACGGAAAATTCCTGAAGATCTCCTACAATTTTGTTGGAAGCAATAAAATCAAAATCTATGGCAAGTTTTTTATCCTTACCGCCGCAGGAAGGAAGAAGGTACGGGTATATATTCCTTAACCATCCGAAGCCTATATCAGTATGGTTACCGAGAAATACTATGTTTTTTCCGTCAGGAGACCAGTTTATAGATGATTTGACACCCCTTTCCATACTGATCTGTCGGATTTCCAACGTTTCCGGATTTACTGTCATTATATCGTCATTTTCCGGGTCATCTATTATATCTTCAGACCTGTTTGAACAGAAAGCTATTATTTTACCATCAGGAGAAAATACGGGGTTTATATCATGACATGTGCCATCTGTTAACTGCTTTACTTCTCCTGTTTCCACATTGAGAAGATATATATGAAATCTGTCATCTCCTGTAACTCCCTGGCCGTCTGATTTGAACTGTATATCATTTATAAGATAATAGTCAGGTCCTTTTTTGCTGTTCTCTTCTTTTTTATCTTCTTCCTCATCATCAGGATTCTCGTATTTTTTCTTAAAAGAATAAACTATATATTTACTGTCAGGAGACCAGCAGTAAAAGGAAAAGCCACCGTCTTTTTCCGTAATTGTCCTGGCTTCACCTCCGTCTGAAGGTATAATCCACAATCTGTTTTTCTCCTCTCTGTTTGACAGAAAAGACAGATATTTCATGTCAGGTGACCATTTTGGGCGCCTGTCGCTGTATTCACCCCGGGTAAACTGAATTATCCTGTCTTCTTCAGGTATGGCAATATAAATATTCGAAAAATACTTATTTTTCTTAATATCTATCCATTTAACAGTAAAAGCTATCTTTTTCCCGTCAGGACTGATTGCAGGAGAATCAAGTAATTTTATTCTGAATAAATCGTCTATTTCTACAGGTCTTTTCATTCGGATAAACCTCTTTCTATGTATTTTATATGAAAATGATGAAGTTTTATGCTTCACCAAATTCTAATAACTTATGAAATACACTATAAACTTTACTATATTATCAGTATTTCAGGATATTTGCAATAATTTTTAGAAGATTTGCAAAATAAGAAATTTTGTAGTGTGATAATTAAAAAGCTGATAGTTGAAGGGTTATATAAAAAAGCCTGACGAAAAGGAATTATATAGTAATATGCAGAATATTAATAAACAAATATTAATGTAAAGGAGATTTTTTATGGTATCTTATAAAGAGCTGGGTTTTGTGAATACAAGAGAGATGTTTAAAGGGGCCATGGATGGAGGATATGCCATACCTGCCTATAATTTTAATAATATGGAGCAAATTCAGGCTATTATAACAGCCTGTGTGGAGACAAAATCTCCGGTAATACTTCAGGTAAGTAAAGGTGCAAGACAGTATGCAAATGAAACACTTCTCCGTTATATGGGCCAGGGAGCAGTGGAAATGGCAAAAAAAATGGGAGGAAATATTCCCATAGCCCTTCATCTTGACCACGGCGACAGTTATGAACTGGCAGTATCATGTATAGAGTACGGGTTTTCGTCCATTATGATTGACGGATCTCATCTGCCTTATGAAGAAAATATTGCTCTTACGAAAAAAGTCGTAGAATTTGCTCATAAGCATGATGTTACAGTGGAAGGTGAGCTCGGAGTACTTGCAGGTATAGAGGATGAGGTGCAGGCTGAAACATCACATTATACAAGACCTGAAGAAGTAGTGGATTTTGTCGGAAGAACAGGCGTTGATTCTCTTGCCATATCTATAGGTACATCCCATGGTGCCTATAAATTCAAACTTAAACCTGGCGAGAAGCCTCCTGATTTGAGATTTGATATACTTGAGGAAATTGAGAAGAAAATCCCTGGCTTCCCGATAGTTCTCCATGGATCATCATCAGTCCCTCAGGAACTTATAGAGGAAATCAATAAATATGGCGGGAAAATGGAAAATACAGCAGGTATTCCTGAAGAGCAGTTAAGAAAAGCTGCGAAATCTGCAGTATGTAAGATAAATATAGACTCGGATGGCAGACTTGCCATGACTGCTGCTATAAGGAAGGTTTTTGTAGAAAAACCTGCCGAATTTGATCCCCGTAAATATTTAGGCCCTGCCCGTTCTGCTTTACTTGAACTTTACAAACATAAAAATGTTCATGTTCTTGGCAGTGCCAATAGAGTTTAGGGGATCTGTAAAAAGCTTCTGCCTGGCAGGCTCTGGAGAAGAAAAATTAGTTTTTTCT
>DAIOEN010000373.1:0-4804 GCA_036746235.1 Vulcanimicrobiota bacterium
ATAACCTTTGACAGCGGAGGTATATCTATAAAATCTGACAGTCACCTCTTTCGTATGAACTCGGATATGGCAGGAGCTGCAGCAGTTCTCGGAGCATTAAAGGCCATAGCAGTCATGAAACTAAAAGCCAATATAATGGCCGTAATGCCACTGGCAGAAAATCTCCCTGACGGACGGGCCTATAAAGTGTCAGATATAATAAAAACTTTTGAAGGCAAAACAGTTGAAATATTATCGACAGATGCAGAAGGAAGACTTATTCTTGCAGATGCCCTGTCTTATGCCAGACATGAAGGTTCTGACATATTAATTGATATTGCAACTCTTACAGGAAGCATAATATCTGCTCTCGGTCATCAGACAACAGGTATTATGGGATCAGATAAAGACATTATTAATAATCTTATAAAATCAGGTGATAAAGCAGGAGAAATGATATGGGAATTACCGTTATTTCCAGAATATAAGATGCAGATAAAAAGTGATGTAGCAGATCTGGAAAACTTCGGCGGTTCTCCTGCAGGTGCCATAACTGCTGCCATATTTCTGCAGGAATTTACGGGAGGTATTCCCTGGGCTCATTTAGATATTGCAGGGACAGCCACTACAGATGAAGCAATTATGATATATCTGAAAAACCCTTATCTACCCAAGGAAGGAGGAACAGGTGTAGGGGTAAGAACATTATATCATTTCGTAAAAGACTGTATGACACAATAAATATTTCTAAAAAATAAAAGGAAGTTTTAGATAAATCTGGAATTTAACTATTTAATATTTTAATAAAATCAGAAGAAAACAATTTTAAATAATAGCCAATAAAATTAATTTTTGGGAGGTCTCCAAGATGTCAAAGATCCTAATAGTGGAAGATAACAGTATTATTGCAAAAATGTTAAGGACTACTCTGATGTTGGAGGGTCATGATGTATCTATAGCTCCGAACGGCACAGTAGGTCTGGAAAAAGCTCAGACAGACAAACCGGATCTTGTTTTACTGGATATAATGATGCCGGGAATGGACGGGTTTGAAGTCTGTCGAAGATTAAGAGAAGGAGAAGACACAAAAGATATACCAATAGTTTTCCTTTCTAACCTTTATCAAAGTCAGCATCAGGAACTGGCAAGACAGCTTGGAGCTATTGATTATCTGGTTAAAGTCCATATGGCACCTCCTCAACTTGCTGAAAAAGTGAAAGAAATACTTTTGAGAATACAGAAGGATAAGGAGGCATGAAATGGACGCTATTAATAAAATTAAAGGTTTCCTTCTGACTGCCGGGATAATAACAGAAGCTCAGTGGAATGATGCTTTAAAAATATCACAGAGTACAGGAGAGCGTATCGAAAAGGTTCTTGTAGAAAAAGAATTCATAACGCAGCAGGAAGCTTTCGAGATACTGGAACTGGTCTATGATGCACCTTATATAAATCTTGCAAGAGAACTGGTTGAACTCGATGCACTTATGCTGGTTCCAAAAGATGCAGCTCTTGCAAATAAATTGATGCCTATAAGTGTTACACCGGGACAGATGGTGGTTGCCATGGCAAATCCTCAGGATCTTATGGCTATTGATAATATAAGATTCCTGACATCTCTGTCTCTGAAAGTCTATTTTGCCTTTGAAGAAGATATCATAAAAGCCATAGAAGTATATTATGAAAAAATGAGTCTTCTCCCCACTCCTGATATAATTCTTGAAAAGGGAATAACCCAGAAGAAACAGAGAATAACAGATGCGCAGAAAAGAGATATCATAGGTGCAGCTAAATTCGATGCTCCGGCAAACCTGAGACCGGTACAGGAAAAATCGGCTCTGGAAATGGTAGATGACATATTCAAAATGGCTATTGAATGCAGAGCTACAGATATACATTTTGAACCGGTTCCGGAGGGAATGTTACTCAGATTCAGAATCTACGGAAGACTTCATGATGTACAGGTTATACCACTGTCTGTTGCAGAACCTATACCTCTCAGAATCAAGGTTATGACTGATTTGAATATAGCAGATCCTTCTACATCTTTACAGAATGAATGTGATGTAAAAGTCGTAGATAAAACCCTCAGAGTAAGAGCATCAGTCATAAGAACAGCCGACGGAGAAAGAATTAATTGTAAGATATTAAATCAGAAACATACCTTTGCAAATTTCTGGAATCTCGTTCTGGATGAAAGAAGTTTTAAACCTTTACAGGACATACTCAGAAGAAATAAAGGACTGCTCCTTCTTGCAAGCCCTCCTGGCAGTGACAGCGAATCAACTCTTTTTGCCATACTTCATATGATAGCAAATCAAAATAAAAGTATAATTATTATAGGTAAAGGTATGAACCTGCAGTTTAAAGGTATAAATTATATAAGAGTTACAGACCGATTCAGCTATATTGATGCAATAAAAACTGTAGTAAACCAGGATCCCGATGTTATACTTATAGACAAACTATCAGACAGAGATACTATAGAAATGGCCTTCAGGCTGGCTCTATCAGGCCAGGTTGTTCTGAGCACACTGGAAACCTATTTCCATTCTGCAGAAACTATCTGCGGACTTATGAAAAAAGGTATAAGTCCTTTCTGGATTGCTTCTGCCCTCAACGGTATAATAACACAGAGATGGGCCAGTAAAATATGCCCTTACTGTAAAACCGAACATTACCTTGGAGAAGATGACTGGCGATGGGAATTTTTAGATATGAAGACTAAAGCCAAAAAAGTCAGACTTTACAGCGGAAGAGGCTGTAATTTCTGTGACCAGACAGGGTATTACGGTTGTATAGGCATATATGAAGTGCTTAATATGACAAAAAGAGTCAAATCAGAACTTATAAAGAGACCCATCCCCGATGCAATTCACAGACTTGCAGAAAAAGAAGGTATGGAATCATTGAAAGATAATGCTATGAAATATGTATGGAACGGACAGCTTAACCTGGATGATATATTTGAAATAGTTATTTAATAG
Source organism: Vulcanimicrobiota bacterium (assembly GCA_036746235.1). Classification (GTDB taxonomy): domain Bacteria; phylum Vulcanimicrobiota; class SpSt-956; order SpSt-956; family JAKJGF01; genus CALARM01. The sequence continues at coordinate 2,967 of DAIOEN010000373.1, forward strand.
GCGTGACGCGTGACGCGCCACGCGTGACTGGTAAACATATTTAAACATATTTTCTGTGCTAACAGCCCCGTATGCCGGGGCGTTTTTACATGGTAAACTCTATAGAAAATTTATATCCTCTGGAAGCTAACGGTTCAAGTTTAATAGTTCCTCCATGAAGTTCAACTAACTTCCTTACTACAATAAAACTTAACGCTCTTCCTTTATCTGTATCTATAGTAGCAAGAGAAGGTTTTTTTCTTTTAAATATAGTTTTTATTATGTACGGATCCAGAAGAAATATCGTATTGGACAGGACTAAAGTGATATGATGTTCATCTTTTTTCCAGGCTCTCATCTCTACCTGCCCGCCTTCTTCAGTAAAAAGTAATAAATCTCCCATAATATTCTCTATTATATCTGTTAACCTATCATAATCACCGGAAAAAGTCAGATCATCTTCAATATCTACATAGAAATTCTCTCTGTCAATTCTATCGAAGCAATTTACTGAAATTTCTTTCACGAGTTGACTGAATTTTACCCTGGTAAAAGATAAAAGCAATTTTTTTTTCTTAATCTGTTCCCATGTAAGTATATTATTTATTATCCTGACCATCCGCTCACTTTCATGTATTATAGAAGAATAGCATTTTTCTTTTATAGCAGTGCCTATATCAGGTTTAGTCTTGAGAATTCTGGCAAATCCGATAATACTTGTGAGAGGACTCTTTAAATCATGTGATAGAACAGAAAGAAAATATTTATGAAGTTCTGTAACATTGGCCGGTTCTATGTGTTTCATAGTATCATTTCTTTTCGTGACGCGTGACGCGTGACGCGTAACGCGGAGATTGGATTACCTGTATAAATATTATAGAATAAAACATTTTAAACTGCAATTATTAATGATATAATTATATATAAAGATGGCGTTAAAAAATGATATGAAAACTGACTGGCCTCGCGTCACGATTAAATTATGAACAGAATATTTTTATATCTTATGAAAAATTTATATAAAAAACTGGACACGAAATTGACCGGTGAAGAAAATATATGCAGGGATTGTTATAAATGCTGTACTGCTGCTGCCAGACAGACAGTAAGTGCCGTAGAACAGGCATATATAAAAAAATATCTCATGGAACACAAATTGTCTCTTACTCTTATGGATGATTATGAGAAATTTCTTAATGACAGGCAGAATCTATATGATAAATCTGTTCATAATATATTATGCCCTTTTTATGACAGAGATAAAAAACATTGTGTTATCTATCCTGCCAGACCTTATTCATGTAGAATCTACGGAAATTTCTCTGTATCCAAAGAGGATCTTCCTGCAAAATGTGCCTATAAAAAAACAACTACCATATATAATGAAAAAAATCTTTTTAAAACAGTGCCATGTTCGGAAGACTATGCAAGTATAGCTGCCGCTTATAAAATATATATAAAATATATTGCATGGTGGAGCAAGATCTTTTATAAAATTTAAAGGAGGCCTATTTTATGAAAAAAATAATTTTCCTGTTACTCCTTATAACTGTGCTTTTCACCGGTTGTTTAGAAAATACCGGTAACAACCGGCCCGTATCTTCGCCTGTGCCTGCAACGGTTACAGTACAGTCAACCCCTGTTACTTACAGTACGGATGCACAGAAACTGGAAGAAGAATATAATGAACTCATAAAGAAAGTACAGGCAAATATAAAGAAAGCAGAAACGGCAGATCAGCAGCAGGCAGTGGCTTCTTACTATACAATGGAAGCTATGGAACTGCTTCAAAAACAGAATAACCTGATTATAAAACAAAATGATAAAATAATAGAATTACTTACAGAAATAAGAGATAA
>DAIOEN010000374.1:0-4755 GCA_036746235.1 Vulcanimicrobiota bacterium
GCAAACCACTGTACTGTCGGATTATATCCCCATGTGTCACGCCACCAGGGGCCTCCGTGGACATACATTACGAGAGGTAATTTATTTCTGGTCAGTCCCTGCGGATATGTTATATAACCGTGAATGGTTAATCCGTCTCTGGAAGTGAAGGATATTTCTTCCATAGGGGAGAGGGTATAATTATTTAATTCCGGCTGATTGTAAAAAAGGAAGGTTCCTTTTTTTGATGTTCTGTTAAAGGCGTAATATGACACAGGACCATTATCTCTGTCGAAACTTATGAGCCATGTCCGGTCGGATTTATCTCTGTTGATTACTGAAAAATCCCCGTAATCCAGTTCTTTTATGGAGTTGAAATCTGCTTTTATTGATTGATCCAGTATAACCCATTCTTTCCTGGATTTATCAATACAGATTGCCTGAATATCCCCTGTAACAGGGTTTTGCAATACTTCATTCGTTATATAGACTATATCACACTCAGCATCGTGTAATATCACTTCAATATTTCCTGTACCTATGTCCATTTTTATCGCACGACAGGTGTTGGTATTTCGCGTATCTGTCAGGTATATATGACTGTTATCTTTTGAGAAACCAATAACCTGGCTTAAAGGTTTATCTTCTACATCCCATGTGAGCAGTTTTTTCCATTCACTCTTTTCATCTGCTCTGACCATAAGCTCTGACGAACCGTCATCTGTATATAATACCATTCCCTGTAATTGTAGTTTGCTGTTTATCAACCAGTCAACCACATTACCGGAATTTTTTGCCATAAGAGTTGTTTCTCCTGAGGTTATATTGATATGATACAGGTCATGAAGTTCAGGATTATCTTTATTCATTGATATGACTATTTCTTCGGGAAAGTTCCTGCTGTATCCGACAGCTCTGACCTGCACATTCACTGAAGGCGTTAATCGTTTGATTTCGTCTGTTTCCAGGTCTAATCTATAAAGAACCCAGTTCTGTGTTCCCTTTCTATCCTGGAAATAAATAATATATTTATCTGTAGTCCATAAATAGTCAAATATACTTCTTTTTTCATCATTCACGATAAGTCGTTCATCATTAAGACCGATAGTTTTAATCCAGAGACCGAGTATATTATTAATTGATGCCAGATAAATTATTTTTTTGCCATCAGGTGATAGTTTCGGCTTTTTCGACATCGGGCTATTTGTCAGAGGAACGTTAAACATTACATCCCGGGGAATAAGTTCAGGTAATTTAGAAGCCCGGTTCATTGAAGAAGTTATGAGATCGTCTTCCTGATTAAGTTTATATATATGCCCTGTCTTCTTATCAAACAATTGACTTCCTTCTTATATTGCATAAATGTTTCTATAATAACTTTATATTTATTTTGCGGATCTGTCAATATGGTTGTCTAAAATATGTGATTTTACTTGCAACTGTTAATTTTTATGAAAAATAATTTATCCGTTATTTTCCTGTTTTGAAGATACGGATTTTAGGATTATCAAAATAATAGCTATTGTAATACCCTATTACCTGTTCACTGCAGATAAGAGCTTTTGTAAGATATTGTAAACTTACAGTAATAAAATAAAATTTAGTGAAACTTTTCCTCATATATCTAAATATTCTATAGTAGAAGGAGAATTTCTCATAATAAAATTTTATCTATAAATAAGGAGGTATTTATTGTATGAATACAATAAGATCGCATAACAGTGCTATAAAATACAATCGGGCTCCAGTCCAGGAATATAATAATTATAAAGATATAATTCAAATGCAACGGATATGTGGTAATTCTTTAGTAACTCAAACACCGGATAAAGTCGATATAGTAACCACAGATACACCGGAATTTTATCATACCTCACCTGTAACTGAAGACAACTGGTCACAGCCTGCACCCTGGATTGGTATGGGAGGAGGGTTCTCATTTCCATCATCCCCGGATTCAGGAAAAGATAAAATAAAAGCCAATTCTCATGTGGATGATAATCCTGAAACTGAAGATGTTATCAATGTAGAGTCAAATTTCAATTATGTTTACGGAGGGCCTATGGGGGTCTTTACCAGTAATGATCGTATAGATACAGAGTTTGTAGAAAAACAGGAAACAGGAGACAATAATGTTTTGCGGGAGGTTATAGTAAAGCAGCAGTCCCGGCACGGTGAAATTTTCTCTTATATAAAGGTTGATAAAAATACGGGAGAGGTTTTAGAGGATGAGTATTTTATCGCTAAAATGAAATAAGATCTTTTTAGATAAACGAGAAAAACGTTCAAAGGTCTGTTTCAAAATAGATTTAGAACAGACCTTTGAACGGATTTATAAGATTTCACTCTTTTATTTGACCTGGCTTTGGAGATCCGTCGGGCCATACATCTAAAATACCTGGCATTGTATCTTTTTCATTATGAACCATACCTGCTTTATGTCCTCCGAGTTTATTAAGCATTTCCACCCATCTGGGAACATGTTGTGCAAAATTAAGTTTTTTATACTCTTCTTCCACACCTTTGGATGAAACGGGCGTGTATACATGAATACCATGAGAATTACGATGAACCTCGTCTGCTTCATTTTCTATTATTGTTGCCTTGATAGTTTCTTTCATCTCTTTAGCTGCCTCCCTGACTTCAGAAGACTTTACGTCTTTTTCTATTAATTCTGCCATATGATAAAAGTCCCTCATATCGCCGTATGGAGCATATCCTCCTGCGTAATTCTGCGCCTTTTTTATGGCATCTCTTATAATAAATTTATCGTCCGGTGCGTTTATAACTGCGCCGGCGAACTTATCTGCAGCTTTTGCCAGATCATCCATTTTAGTTAAATCTGTAGCGGAAAAAGTCGGTATGTCCTTTTGATGTTCTCCGTTAACTTTTACTACTGTTTTTGCAAATTCCTCAGGGGATACATCTATTCTCTTTGTCATAGAATCCTGAATTGTTTTAAGGGCTTCTCCTCCCTTACCGCCAAGCATAGGGGAATAGGTCCAGCCTTTACCTCCTTCTGTTTCTTCAGAAGCAAGAAGAATTTTTGCCGTATCTTTGAGTTCATAGGCTACCTGGGTATCCGCCATAAGACATGCATCAAAACCGATAATATCGAGTTTTTTCCCTGTTATTTCTTCTGCTTTTTCAATTGCTTTTCTGATCTGCGGTATCTTCATTAATCTTCCGTCATGGTCATCTGCCAGAGCGCCTGTCCATCCTCCTCCATGATCATTCAGGACAAGGGCTGTATAGTCGGAGGGGAATTTCTTTATTGTGTCTACAATAAATTTTGTCATAACATCCATATCTGACATGTCTACATGATTTCCATGTTCTGATATAACAGGGGAGGTTATTTTATCCTTTGTATTGTCTCCGTTGATATAATAAGTTCTTGCTCCGCTCCAGCTTTCATCCATAAGGCCCGGAAAAGGCCCTATATCTATCATGGCTACTATATGAGTATTCTTATCTGAACCTACCTGTTCCTGATTATCAAGGTTTTTATATTGAGCTACCTGAAGGTTGCAATCTGCTGCAACATAATTCATAATCAGCCATTTTTTATGTTCTCCTTCCGGAACAGATGAATTTCCTATGTCAACTCTGTCTATACTGTTTTCTTCATTTTTTTTCCTTGTTTGACAGGTTCCATGTGTAAAATTTGATGCATTTAAACTGTTAATTTTCATAAAATATACCTCCTTGCAAAATTAAAATATTGTAATTATTTATCCAATACCTATATCGTCTTTACTTAAGAAAAAAGTTTCTTCTTTAAAAGCCGGATCATTCAAATCCTGAATAGAATATTTAACTCCCGGCCCTTTTACAGAAATTTCTACCTCTTCTTTTATATATTTCATATCAGCAGAATTACGTTCTGAAATGCCATAGAGTATTTGTTCCTGAGGCCATTCATTCAGTTCGGATCTGTATTTAAATTTTGTATAACCTGTTCCGTCTATAATTTTTTCATCTCCCATAGATAAATGTCTGTCTACATCTATGAGGTAGTTGACATCTTTTTTGTTTATTTCACCTTCCATAAATTTTACATGACGCTCTGTTTCGCAGATTGTGCCGTTTTCTTTTATTTCTCTTGCTTTTACAAAGGCATGGCCTATCTCTTTGTAAGAGTCTTCCTGTGTCTGATCTAATTTTACTGCCTCCTGAGCCCTTATCTCCACCCTGTCAATAATTTCTTTTACACGGGCTTTTACTTTTTTTACCTTCTCACTGTCTGCTCCTACCGGTTCATAGCGAGATACATACCTTGATATATTATTATCCATAATAATCCTCCTTTTGTTTTAACTCATCTATAGTGTACTATTAAGATTTATAAGAAAAAGTTTTACATAATGTTATACAATTTTTTTGATGGTCTACAATATCACAGAGGTAGTATGGAGCCCGGCTCTTCAACATAAGTAAGCGACATCTTCCCATCCTTTACATAGACCGTATAATCTTTATCTTCTTCATGGACTGATAATTTATATGTTCCTCTTAGGAATGAAAATTAATTAATTGTCTCAGGTTTTAGGTTTTGGGTTTTGGGTTTTAGGTTTTAAGTTTTAAGCTTCTTAACCCAACCCCCAACACCCATAACCCAACACCCTCATTTGCGACAGTTATTTTGAACTCATTCCTTAACGTGAACATGTGATAAAGTCGGGTTAATAAGACTTGTTATAGTATCTCCTTACATTCTGCTATATCAAATAAATGGTTCTGCACTATGTATTTACAGAAATTCATTTTTCTCGA
>DAIOEN010000375.1:0-4732 GCA_036746235.1 Vulcanimicrobiota bacterium
AGCCTGCCAGGCAGAAGCTTTTTACGGGTACCCTTTTACCTGTTACGGTAATTAGTGGTACCAGCGATAATTATCCCACTGGTTTGACAATTATAACTGACAAATCTCTGCGTGGTGCTCTTACGCAAAAAAAATATCGCCTTCGTCTATTTCTGTTATAACTGGCATCATACCAGGCTTATATTAAAATACGTTTTGTACTTTCTTGTAATATGATTTTTTTTCGATCCAGAGCACCACGCAGAGATTTAACCGGTGCAATATTTACCGCTGGCACCACTTAGGATCAGTCAGGAAATAACTACATCATAGTTAAAGTTTATATCGTGACGCGTAATGCGTAATGCGTGACGCGAGGATATTGATCGTTCTAACAATTTGCCGGAATTGTTTTTCTTGCAGTCCTTAAAGTAATACGGATTTGCCTTAAACGATGTAATATAACCTGTAGGGGCAGACGGATGCGTCTGCCCCTGAGACCTGATAAAATCAGCTCTCCTGACCTTCACCGGAATCATTCCATAACCAGCTATCTCCGCTGGCTTTTTTAGTTTCACCACTTTCATCAGTTTCATCTGTATTCTCAGATTCATCGGTCTCGCCTGTCTCGTCAGTGCCATCAGTTTCTTCAGTTTCCTGAGTATCTGTTTCTGCTTCAGAAGTTTCTCCCGTATCACCTGTGGCTCCGCAGGCGACTCCCGTATCTGCAGCACCGCCTGACGCAATACCCTGAAGGGTTTGCTGAAGCATTAAATCATTAAAGGCCTGTTGCATCATTAAATTCTGCAGAGTACCGCCTATACTGGCTTCAGGGCTATAGCCGGCACTTTCAGCCCCCATACCGCCGTTTAAAATTTGCTGTGCCCCCGGTGAAAGAGATAGATTATCTCCTCCGTATGCAAGAGCATTAAGAGGGTTTCCGATATTATTACACTGAGAAAACCCCATAGCTATCTGTGACAATTCCGTTTCTTTACTGTAAGATGACATTCTCATACCCGATGCACCATAATTCATATTAAATCCGTAATTTGACACCATACCCATCTGATAACCTGTTACATCTGCACCATGTTGATTATCGGCTTTGAGAAAATCATAAAGGAAAAGACCTATCATATTTACTTCTGCCGGTTTAATATCTGACCACTTTTTGTTATAAATGTAATCTGCAACATTCTGTCTCATCTGATTGTCCAGAACATGGTCTGCTGCAATTTTACATGGAATTTCGTAGACACCTTTACTGTTGAAAGTATATACTGTGTCATATTCATATTTCTTATCCTCCTGAGAAATAACATTTTCTGAAGGAATTTTCTTTTCCTCTATAGTGATCCGGTAACCCTTTAATAATTCTTCTGGCACTAAAAACATATTCCTTTCCAGATCAATAAGGAACTCTGTTTTTTCCAGGTTAATATTATTAATACTCATTTATAAAGACCTCCCTTTTAAAATAATGAACGTGCGCGTTACGCGTTACGTGTCACGCTTCTTATTAATACTATGAAGAAGTTTTTCCGTATTATTATTTATTCTCTCACAGAGAATCTTTGCCAGGTTAAGACTTAAATCAGGATAAGCTTCCATTATATAAAGAAAATCATGCTTTGAAATAACATAAAGTTCGGCTTTTTCCGAAGCTACCTTTGCAGATAAACTCCTGAAAGTATCTGAGATCACCCCCATTTCACCGAAGACATCTCCGTCTGTAAGAATTGAAAATTCCCTTATATGACCTCCGTCCAGATGTTTATATATATTTATTTCACCTGTTTTGATTATATAAACATTGTCTGCCATGTCGCCTTCATTAAATAAAACAGTATTCCAGTAATATTTTTTCAACTTAATTCTGGAAGAAAGTTTTTCCATATCGGTGCCGGATAGAACCTTAAAAAGAGGTATAACACCGGGCAAATCCGATTTCTTTTTGATAACAATATCTCTGGAAACAGAATAATCTCTGAGATAATTAATAAGTCTGACCGTAGCCTGTTCCAGACGATGGCAGAGAATTTTTTCCAGATTGGTAATTAACACGGGATAACGTTCTAACATATAGAGAAAATCACTTTTAGAAATCACATACATATCAGATTTTTCAGACATTACTATGGCAGAAAGGGATCTATCTCTGTCTGAAATGACTCCTAACTCACCGAACATATCACCTTTATCGAGAGTAACAAAATCCCTTGTATTATTATATATTTTTACTGTACCTGATTTAATTATAAAAACTTCTTCCGAGGCATCACCTTCACGGAAGAGCACGGCATTCCTGTCATATTTCTTCATTTTAATTCTGGAGGAAATTTTCTCTATTTCTTCTCCAGAAAGGACGTTAAAGAAAGGTATTAAACCGATTATTGCAGATTTTCTTCCCTGTCTGTCAAGTTCATCTTTAAGTGAACCATCTTCTTTTATAAAGGGATAACCTATGGACAGGTAAGATTCGCTCATACCATCTCTGTCATATTGATTGAATTTTCTCATAATCATGTCGAAACTTATTCTGTTACAGGCACTCTTATAAAGCAGCTCAGAGGCTTTATCCAGGCGGGTTCTGTCACTGTCTTCAAAATAAAGTTCTATTTCCGAACACTGTTCTATAGCAGACAGAATCTCACATTCTCTGTAAGAGAATAATTTTTCTTTAAAATAATCCAGAAATTCTTTCTGGACATGATTTTTTACAGTAAACAATTTATCTTCTTTCTTCAATCTGTAAAAATCCTGAAGCTCTTTTAAGGAAATTTCCTTCTGAGTTTTATTTGCCTTTTTAAACTGTTCCGTTAATATAATATTTGTCCTGTGAGTGAGTCCTGAAATAATAGAGGCAGAGGCTTTTATTGATGCAAAAGCCAGGCGGGGAACCTCTTTACTTATATAATAATCCAGGAACTCAAAATAGCCGGAAGGGCAGGAAATACTTATAAGATCTCTCAACAACTTGCCCTTTTTCAGAAGAGTTTCTCCTGTTTTTTCAATACAATCTGTCAGGACTTCCCTGTCTTCAGGCAATCTCTCAGGAAGAAAAGGCAATATATCTTTCTTCATATCTTTAAAATCTGAAATATTATTGTTCAGGTAATTCCTTATATTTATTACATGACGTTTTAACGATTGAATATAATAGTCAGCATCTTCCTTATCTCTCAGTTTATCAAGAACTTCATTTATATACCACAAAGAAGAGGCTTTTTTCATTTCACACCTGCTTTCCCGGCCAGTAGCTCAATAATTTTAAAATCAGAAAGACCTGTACGCAATTTTTCAAGTCCTTCTGTTCCTGAAGTTACATCTTCTTTTGCAACTGCTCTTTCCATTATCTCCAGGGCTTCTTCAAGGTTATCAATCCCCGATTGAAACAGATCGGTAAAACGTTCCATTGCAACGGATCCATCTGAAGAAGAAAACATTCCCTCAAGTTCTCCGTCCTGTATGTCATAAATAATATCTCTCAGTTCATCAAGATACTCATAAAGTTTATCTTCATTGCCGGCAAATCCATCTTTAACAAGACCTTCAAGTCCTCTGTAAAGTGAGGAATTACGGGCAAGTTTTTCTGCTTCATAAATGAGGAAATCTTCTTCACTTAAAGGGGTAAATCTTCTGAACAATTCTATTTCTCCATAGAGTTCATTTAAAAGAGGTGTAATTCTTTCGTTAATCTCTTCTATTTCTTTAAGACAAAAATCTTTATCAGACGTTTCATAATCTAAAATATTCTCATTTATCAGGTCAAAGAGTTCTGCCGCTTTTTCGGAACAGGTCTCTATTTTATTAAAATCCGGCAAATCATCTCTGAAATCATCAATTATTTTCTTTATATAATCGGAAGTAAAATCATCTCTGCTATTTATATTATATTTGAGCCACCAGAAAAAATATATGTTTTCCATAAATCGCCTCCTTTGAGCAGTTATCAGTGACCAGTTATCAGTGATCAGTATTCAATCATTGTTCATCATTCAAAATTTTCCCGCAGATAGTTCCAAACCAGGAAGGAAGCCTGTAGTCCAGGATATACTGAATTGTTTCTCTCTGCCAGGACATCAGGGTTTTACCGCCCATATAATGCACTCCGTCCGTATCCAGACCGGCATTTGACGTAATAAACAAAGGCTCATTAAAGAGTTTTTCCAGAAGTTTCCTGTCATTTTTACTCAATATCTGCCTCTTTAATCCGTACCCCGGGTGATTTCTGTCTCTGTTTTCCCTTGTTTCCCTGCAGGCATCATAGAACTTAAATTCTCCCTTATTTCCGTCACATGTTATTTCCACAGAAAGACGGCCCGGAAGCCTTTCTCCAGAGTCATTTATAATTTCTTCATACAGTTGAATTAACATAATCTGCCTCCTACCATTTCACATTACCCTTACTATCGGCTAAATATTTATCCATTATAAATTTATACTGTTTCCAGTAAGGACTATCTTTAAGATTTTCCGCGAAAGTTTTTTCATTAAAATCAGCACCGAGTTTTATCTTTTTCCTCATAAGTTCTCTGAAGGTTTCTGCAGCACTTATCCAGGAAAGTGCTGCCTTTTTAGCATAAGGTGTAATACTGTGGGCAATTTCCTCCAGAAAAGGAGAGTGTTCTGTTTCAGACAGAAATCTGTATTTATTTCTGTCAGGACTCATATTAAAATCTACAAGATGAAAGATCATCTGATAGAGAACATCACCATATTTTTCTTTTGAAAGCTCTGTGAGTTTACT
>DAIOEN010000376.1:0-4713 GCA_036746235.1 Vulcanimicrobiota bacterium
TTTTCAAAGGAATAAAATATTCTGGAAATATCCGGGCCCATTTCATGTTTATAATAATCTGTAAGATTAAATGGGAACAACGGGCTTATATAATCAATTTTACCATAAAGTTCTTCAAGCTCTTTTTCTGCTTCTCCGAGGGATTTCCCGGAAGAGAATAAAACACCGAAAAATAGTTTTACAGGTGTGATATAAGAAATTTCTGCCATATTAACCCTTTCCTTCAAATTTTACCCAGTATTTTCAGGGCTTTTCCTATTATTTCCCCGGACATACCAAGTCCGGAAGTAATTTCCAGCATTTCTCTGCCGGCTATATGTTTTTTTATTCTATTACTGCATGTACTGTATTGAACATAATTATCTCTTATATAAATATGTTCACCTTTAGAGGCTTTTGTTATTACGAGATAATTCATCATTTCAAATTCAAAAGACTTTCTCCATGCTTCAAAAAATATATCTTTTTTTACCTTTTCATTTTTCAGTCTGTAACGAAATTTTTTTGTTCCGTCCTTATTCAATGAATATACATCAAAGAAGGTGCCTTTAAAAACCGGTTCAATCAGAATATCTGAGAAACCTGTATTGTATGTTACGGCTATTTCTCTGGACAGGAGTAAAGGAGTAAATATAAGATACCCGGGGTCTGCCAGATAAATATCATCTTTAAAATTAACAATTATAGCAGTATGGGTATTTTCTCCGTAAGTTCTGTCTGCAAGTATCAAATCGGACTGAAATCCGCATGTATCCAGGAGTGATTTAAAGAGATTGACAAGAGAAAAACATGTGCCTCCTGTGCCGGATTTGAGATAATCAGTTACCACTTCTGCCGGAAGACGAAAATCTTCATAAAAGTCGGGATTACTGTCACTCTTTATTATCTTTGTCGCATTTTCATAGGGAATAAATGAAAATTTATGCAACAGATTACCCAGAAGAGATATATCAGGCTCTTTTTGGGGAATATTAAAATGGTGAAGGAGCAATTCTGCTCCTTTTAAATCATCGCCAGTCATCATCAATAAGCCAGTATTCTCTGTTATTTTTGCTCTGTTTCAGGGGCAAATTCAGAAAGATCCATATAATTTCTATCATCTGCCCCGGCAGGAGGATTTCTCCACTGTTGTTTTTTCATCATTTTTTTAAGTTTACTGCCGAAATCGGCACCTGCTACATTTATCAATGTTTCCTGTCTGTCAGGGCCTTCAAGGAAAAAAGAGCCAAAGGCTTCTGTCAGCACCACAGATTTAGATGCAAAATCATTTCTCAGGAGTCCGTAAAGAGCTGCTCCGAAGAAGTGATACCATCCGCCATATTTATCTCCAACTGGTTTTGAGTCATTTCTGATATAGGATAATTTTTTCTGCAGTGGATCTTTATTACGATCTTTCTGGTAGGGATTTTTTGCCAGCATATTTTCTGCTGTAAGGAGTGTGAGATATATGTCTCCTTTATTTAAAAGATAACTTTCTCTGAACACATCATGAATTTGAACAGAACCATCGGGATAGGACATTAACTTTTTCTCCAGTTCTCCTTCTTTACCTGTAACCATATAACGGTTTGTATAGCCACAGGCAAGGATCAGAAAAAATTTACTTCTCAGAAGCAGGGGAGCAGGAAATTCTTTGTAATCACCTTTTACAAAATCTTTAAGCCTGTCCCAGAAACCATAATATAAATACTTCTGAGCTTCTGGAGACCATTTATGTTCTTCCCCAATCGCCGGGTCTATGTCAGGGTTTTCCTGAATGGTTTCTATAATTTTATTTATAAGAGCATCGGTTTTAATGGGCTTCTTATGTCCTATGGTGAAATCCTCTTTTATCTCTTCTCCGTTATCCTTTTTTTTGCATAGAAATTCATATAAAGCTTTTATCAATTTACGGGGTACCTGATCTAACTCTCCTATGAGATAGGCATCACCTTTCGGGTCAACCAGTTTATATCCATCCTGTACATATCTTTTCGGGTCAGTCCTTGAGGTTTTAATAAAGTTCTTGAATTCAAGCTCCGGAGACAGTGGAAGCTGTGCAATTGTGCCGGCAGTTCCACCGGTAACATGTCCTGCAACAGCCAGAGGGTTAGATGTATACTGGTCAAAACAGAAATCAATATTATCAGACGGGATCCCTGTATTCGAGGCTATATCTTTTTTATTTACAGAATCCGTTTCTGCCATGGCAAAAGCAGAAATATCCACGATATCTTTCGGTTCATCAGATTTTTTCTGTAATGTCACAGGATATGTTAAGCTCTTATTTAAGGAGAGGCTGTTTATTTTCATTATAATTTCCCCCGAAAAAATTAAAATAATTCATAGTCTGGTAGAAGCAAAATGATTATACTACAAAGCTATTAAAATTTCCAGTTTTTACAGGCATAAAAGGTTAAAATTATGTTAACTTTTGGGATCATCATCTTCCGAAGAAAAAAACTCCTTATCTTCCATACTGATACACTGGCGACCTGTTCTTAACTCTATCAGATGTTTCAGTTTATCCCATCCGTTAATATCCTTATTAAACATTATTTTCTTCCCCTTACCTTCAATTACATAATTATTATCAGCCATGCAAAAAGCGAACAGGTCAATTTTATTCAAAGGAATTTCTATTTTCTCAAATTTGCCTTCATATATCAGTTGAGATTCTGACAGGGTATACATTCTGTCAAAATTCTGACTGTCTCCGGCTACTATAATCAGTATAACGATTAAACCCAGCAAAACAGTAATCATAAAAACCAGAGGATTATTCAACAATCTCATACCAAACAAAAAATATAAAGCCCATAAAATAAGTAATACAACACTTCTCCTGGAAAGACCATTAAGGTTTTTATGCATAAAAACCTGGTCTTCTTTCTCCGCCACAGCCGACTTTTTTTTCTTTTTCCTCCATGACATCTTTTTATCTTTCATCATAGCAGGAATTATTTCCTTTTTATATATACCAGAGCCTTTATTCTCTTCACAATAAATCTCCATAGAAAATTTCTTAAGAGGTGACATATTTTTATATAAAGGGTCAGGCGATATTCTTCTGTAGTATTTCTCTTTAAGTCTGTTATGAAATTCCAGAGGACTGTATCTTTCTTCAGGTTTCAGAGCAGTTGCCCTCCGTATTAAATCACACAAACCTTCGGAAACAGGAGGATTAAATTTAAAGGAAAGTTTTAAAGGATTAAGAGAAGGATCTTCAAGACTGAGCAGTTCATGCATTGTTACTCCCAGAGCAAAAACATCTGATTTAGGCTCACTTTTTCCGTTATACTGTTCCGGTGGAGCATACCCCGGTGAACCAAGTCTGAGAGTATCGCCTTTATCGAAGGCATATTCCCTTGCTATAGTAAAATCAATAAATTTCACCTCTCCGTTGTGAGTAATTATTATATTTAAAGGCTTTATATCTCTTAAAAGAACAGGCTTTTCTCTAAGAGAAAGATACAGTAGAAGTTCGCTTATTTTAAGTCCTATTTCCATAACAACTTCTTTAGGAAAAGGTTTCTTTGTTCTGTTCATGATCTGCGAAAGATTTTCACCTGAAATAAATTCTACTGCTACAAAATGCCTGTCATTTTCCTGAAAATAAGCACAGGCTCTGGGAAGTACAGGATGGGCGAGAACAGAAAGTAATTCATATTCCCTTTTAAACATGTTTACATAACCGGCCTGTATAGAAGGGTCTCCATGAGTGGCATGAAGCTCTTTCACGGCAAAATTTGCTCCCCCTTTTCTTGCCAGATAAACATTACACTGGCCTCCCTGGCCGATTTTTCTGATAATTTTATAGGGAGCGTTTTTAAATTTATATCCCGGAACAATAATATTATTCATAAAAGCAGGGAAATCACTTTTTACAGGTCTTCCACGTCTTCCCTCCGTCAC
This sequence comes from Vulcanimicrobiota bacterium, assembly GCA_036746235.1. Lineage (GTDB taxonomy): Bacteria > Vulcanimicrobiota > SpSt-956 > SpSt-956 > JAKJGF01 > CALARM01. Next base: position 3,895 of record DAIOEN010000376.1, read on the forward strand.
GGGTAATGACTATTGTACCTGCTGCGCCTATGGCGAAACCAGTCATAGTATCGGAAAAAGATATTGTATTAAGATGGGCTTTCGTTCCGCTTTTCAGAGGTGTCCATTTGTATCCTCCGTCTTCCGTATGATATATTGCTCCATTACAGCCCACAAGCCATCCCATGGAAGGATTCATAAAAAATATAGCTCTGAAGGTTTCCGGCAGATTAGTTTCACTTTTACGCCATTCGTTTCCTCCGTCTGAAGTACGCCAGACAGTACCGTTATCTGAAACAGTCCAGCCAATTTCAGTAGTCAGGAAAAATCCCGGACAGACAGAGCAACCGGTGCTGTTCTGCCGAATTTTCCAGTTAATTCCTCCATCTTCCGTTCTTAAAATACAGCCTTTACTGCCTATAATTATTCCATTTTTACTGTCATCCATTCTCAGATAGAGAAAATCTTCCGTTATATAGCCTATTTTCTTCGGCTGCCATGTTTTTCCGCCGTCTACTGTCAGGACAAAAGTACCTAACTGTCCTATAGCCCAGCCGATTTTTGTGTCTATAAAACGTACTCTCGTTAAATTCCCCTTTGTCCGGCTCACCTGGACTTTCCAGTTTTTTCCTCCGTCAGATGTGTGCAAAATCATGCCTTTATTTCCGACAGCCCAGCCATGTTTTAAATCTACAAAATGAACTCCCCTGAGACTGTTATCTTCTGCGAGGCCGCTTTTTTGAACATTCCATTTAATGCCTCCGTCATTTGTATGAAGTATCTTTCCGCAATCTCCTACAATCCACCAGTTTTTGTTATCCAGAGAACAGAGACCGTTCA
>DAIOEN010000377.1:0-4712 GCA_036746235.1 Vulcanimicrobiota bacterium
TCCCTCAAAATTCGTAATTGCCACATCGGAAGAACGAATAATATTTATCATGTCCTTATAGACCGGTTCATCAAAGACAGATATTTTCATTGTAATTATGGAATCGCCTGTAAGGGCAAAACTCATAGTTTCTTCCGGCTTATCTTCTTTTCCGTAAGAAGGGGAAATAAATACAAGGAATATTATAAAAAACAATATTTTCTTCATAGCTCCTCCTGCCATACAGGCGAAATAGATCCTTTTTCTCTTACAAACCTGTTCCAGAATTCTTCAAAAGATATACCTGTAAAATATTCAAGTTCTTCTTTAAAAGGGAATGAGCCTTTAAAATTTCCATATTTATTATAAACATAACACATAAACTCTTCCATAGTTTTTCCGGTTTTTTTCTTCATTTCCGTTTCAAGCATTTTAAAGACGAGAGGTGATTTACAGTAATGAAAAAACTCCATAGCTTCGTTATCTTTCACTTCATGTTCTCTCTCAAGAGGATGATCCCAGTCTGAATGGGCTTCCATAGTTTTCAAATATCTTTCGTACAGTTCCTTCCATTTTTTTCCTTTTTCTCCGGTACCTGTAGCTACAGTGGCCTTCTCTTCCATATATACAGCCCATCCTTCAATAACCCATTCGTCTTTTATACTCTTCAGCATCATACCTGTCGGCTCATATCTGTTCATGGCATGAGTCAGTCTGTGAGAAAAATATTCCCAGTTTCTGACTGTATCTTCCGGCATTTCATAACACTGGCCGTTTGACCAGAGTCCCGTAAATACGCGTTTCCCGTCGTCAGATTTCGGTGTCCAGCAGACAATATAAGGATAGGACGGGTCGAAATTGAAGGTTTTATAGAAATATTCATAAAGCTTAAAGGTTTTTTCTGTAATCTCTTTTTTATGTTCTTCAGGCCAGGGCGAAAAGGCATAAACCGTTACATCCGTATGGCCGAAGGTTTTCTTTGTTCCCGTAAAGGGGCCGAAAGCCATAAAGGATTTTTCAAGTGCTTCACTGACGGAGATTTTCCATGAAGCATCAGGAGAATAAGTATCTCCGTCTTTTCTAAAGGGAGTTACAACATTCCACCCCGAAGGGATGTTAAATGTTATGGCTGCAGTTTTGATAGTTTCAGTATCGGGTAAAATAAATATTCTCCCGTCAAAACTGGCGAAGGTTCCGGAAATATTTCCCTGTCTGCCATGACGTCCCATACCTCCCGGTTTTACCCTGTATTCAATATAAAGTTCTTTATAAGTCAGCCATTTTAAATAATATTTATTAGCATGTTTTTCATAATCTATTTTTTCTTTTTCTTCGTTATAAAATACGAGATCTTCAATCTGAAATTCTTCATCAATACCGACATGCCTGAAAGAAAACGGATTTTCGCTTCCTGGCCGGAACAGAATTGACACAGAAGCTTCAGACGTTTCATGACTCGTTAAATCAATATGTATTTCAAGAGAAGGAGGAACTGTTTCATAAGCTTTTGCCATATGAACTGTGAGAAGGACGATAATTATTATGCTGAAAAATTTTACCATAATCTCCCCTTTGAGTCGTAACGCGTGACGCGTTACGCGTGACGCGTTACGAACATTAATTACAAAACAATACTGTTATTCCGGGAAAATTCTTCTTTCTGGCTGGTCGTTAATTTCCTTAATATTCCTTATATAATCTGCCACTATATCTCTGATAATGTCTCCTTCACTCAGAACTTTTCCTTTTGTAAAGGTACTGTAATTTTCTCCTCCGCCTGCAAGGAAACCGGTAGTGGCAATTTTATATACTGTACTGTCCGAGAGAGCTTTACCGTTAATGGTAATAGTCTTAATTCTTTCTCCGTCGGGGTTATTTCTCTTATAGGTAATATTCATACCTGAAAACTGAAGAATGTAGCCGTTACTGAGAGACTGTTCCACAATTTCTCTGACCTGTTTCCCTGTAAGTTCAAGGACTACCATATTAAAATCATATGGTATTACATTATAAAGTTCTCCGTAGCTTATATCACCTTTAAAGAGATATTTCCTCAGATGACTGTTTTCATAAAAGGCTGCATCTGCTCCCGATTTTTTCAGCATTGCCTCTGTAACAAGATAACCCATAGGCGATACAGTATATTTTCTTTTCGTTATATGAATAATTCTGCCGGCTTTCCCCAGTATTTCATTATATTTTGCAGGAACAGCTTTCTCAAAACCGTCTATAAGTTTCTTTACCTGTTCATCTTCTTTTTTCACAAGACTGGGAGATATTAAATGAAGGTTATATACATAATTCATTTCCGTGAATTTTTTCTGGAAACCAAGTTTCATTTCACTCACGAATCTTCCCTTGGTGCCACCTTCAATGAGAAGTATATTATCTGCCTTAAAAGGTTCCCCTGTCACAGAAAAAGCCTGTCCTCCTCCGCAGAATAAGAGACATGGTTTTTTTCTGGCTCCCGGTAATATATTTTGAAAATCATTGGCCAGTAAAATATTATCGGCAAGCTTCTGATTTGTCATAATTATGATTACATCGGCTTCCGCTTCTACTTTACTGTAATAATTAAGAAGAGCTCCCTTTATATCCATAATAGCTATACCGGCAAGTGATGCTTTCGGTAAGAGCGAAGGGATATCGGGGTTAACGAATCCTATGATACCGACTTTAACACCTTCGCATGGTATTACGACATAAGGTTTAAGGCCAGGCAGCAGATTATCGGTTCCCTGAAGCAGTACATTGGCTCCGAGAACAGGGAATTTTGCCTTACCGATTAATTTTACAAGCTTGTCCTTACCTGACATAAAATCTTCTTCTCCGAGAACAGAGGCACTTACTCCTGCCAGATTAAGGCATTCTACAACAGATTCTCCTCCTGTACTTTCTGCCAGAGCCGTTCCGTGTAAAAAATTACCTCCGCACAGAAACAGGTTATTCTTGCTTTTACCTGCAATGGTCTGGTATTTGTATGTAAGATAAGAAAATCCACCTGCCTTTACTGTTTCAGGAGGGTTCTTCAGCTCTTCCTTTGTTAAAAAGGAATAAACTTCAGAGCCTCCGAGTTGGTATGGCTGAAGATATCCAAGGAGATCGGTAAAATAATAAATATTTACATTTGCTTCGTTTCTATCAGACACATCAGCTTTTTTCTCAATATGAAGGGTAGTAATTATACCGCTCGTGTATCCCTGCACTTCCACATAATCGCCTGTTCTCAGGTAATCTACTGTAAGGTTCTTTCTTTCAGGATCTTTATCGTCTATAATATTACAACTGCTCAGATTGAGAAGTAACTGTTTTTTTGTTTTCTCCTTTTCTATAAGAATGGATTTTGTCTCTCCTCTTATTTCAACAATCTTTCCCCCTGTAAGGACGGATATGTTATCGCCTGTCCCCTTACTGATTCTTGAAAGACTTGCTCTTACGGAAGGGAGGGCTTCTTCCTGCAATACAGCCGAGGCAACTGCAGTTTTACCCTGTGTGGGATATATAATACCATATACAAGTACCGGTTTTCCCTTCAGGTCTGACATAGTTCTGAAACCCGGTGCTACAAGCATTACGGTATTTTTATTTGCAAGTATTTCCTGTTCACCTATCTTAAAAGTTAATTTTTTTTCCGTTACTTCACTTATCTTTCCCCTTACAATCATGGGGCCATGTTTCACAGTAAGCAGGTTGTTTACATATGAAAGAGGATCGTAAAAGTTAAGAGGATTAAGTACGGGAGGTTCATGTTTTTCTGTGCCGGGGAAAATAACGGTGGCATAAAACTCATCATTTACTGAAAAATCTGTTACAGGAACATCTTTTAAATTTTTCATGCCTTTAAGTTCAGTACCTATAGAAAACTTTTTTCTTCCGTACTGAGTGGAGGCAGTAATAATATTATTATTTATTTCCAGAATTTTACCTTCATATTCAACTTCCGTTCCCTGTCCTGTAGTGAGTAAAAAGGCAGATTCCGCATCAAAGAGTCCTTCTGCTTTAATTTCATATTTATCGGCATTTTTTGTAGATACAACTACCTGTTCCCCTGTTTTAAAATCTTCAAATTTCGCTTTAACCATGTTTTTTACAAAGTTAGTTTTAGAATCTACAATGACCTGTTTTTCCTCATCTTCTGCCGTAACAATAATGAGATTATTCTTCTTTATATCAATTTCTTCTATTTTACCTGATACGGGTTTAAGCATATCACCCTGTGCCAGTACAATATTACAACATAGAATAAACGTTACAATGAACATCAAAAAAACTTTCATCTGACCAATCCTTTCCTTATGAAATAGCACAAGGAATAGCACTGCTATTCCTTGTGTATATTACTAATTACCTGTACGGATCAGATATTAATCTCCGCCGTCACCGCCGCCGCCGCCGTCACCGCCGTCTGAAGCGGGAGGAGGAGGAGGAGGAGGTGTATAGGTCTGAGAAACACTGGGTGAGAAATTCAGTTGTTTCATCTGACCTGTAGCACTGTCAGTATACTGTAATCCCATGCCTGTAGTGAAAGAGCTGATACCGCCAAGGGTATTAATTGTAGGATTACCTATGGAACCGGTATTTAATCTGTATGTTACGCCGCCCATATGAGAACCGCCGTTCATATCAAGCATATAAGTACCATTACTCGGAAGATTTGCTTTTACATCCTGATTTAAATTACGATCTCTGAGAGCTGCACTGGTTACATTCTGATCGGTGTAATGGATCATTAC
>DAIOEN010000378.1:0-2680 GCA_036746235.1 Vulcanimicrobiota bacterium
GGCTTTTCTGCCTTTAGCTTAAAAGCCTCCATATCTCGTTCACTGTAGAATTTCTTCAATGCAGAAAGCCTTGCACTTCCTTCGTGAAATCCTTCATTCTTTAATCTTTCTATTTCTTCCCGTATATCTTTTCTTGTTTCTACAATATTATTTACTATAGCACCGTAATTTTTCTCATTCCTCTCTATGAGCTTAAATACTTCTCCAATAAGCTCTTTCCTGCGTTCTTCATTTGTTAAGGGTTCACCATATTCAGGGTTATAGCCTGTATAAGAGCTGTTAAATTTCAGACTTTCTTTTTCCCATAGCTCAAGAAAACTCTTTTTATATTCATCTCTGCGTTCAACAGTTTCTGCAATTTCAGGTTCTACAGAAGCCATAACAGATGTTCCCAGATTTTTATTCAACCCTCTGTCATTTAGATTAGTATTACCTGTTACTAAAACCCTGTCTGTGACAATCATCTGAGAGTGAACTTTTCTGTCACATGCCGGTTCTGCACCATTCAGAATAGCCCAGTGAACAGGTATTCCGGCATCTTCCAGGAGCATACAGGCTTCCATATTACTCTCTGAAGGTTCCAGCACTATTCTTACATCAAATTTTTTTCCCTGCTGATCCATAATCTTTTTCTTATCTATAATCAGTTTTGCCATATCTTTTGATAAAGAAGAGAAAGGACCATAAAGAAATTCTTCAGCGCTGTTTATAGCATGAAGAACAATCCCCTGTATTTCTGCCTGAGAAGAAGCAACTGTTAAGGTATGAACACCGGTATTTTTCCCTTCCGGTAATTTTATGTCCTTCAGGCATGTAAGATTTTTTTCAGAAGTCAATTGTTGAAAACACTGTTGAAATCTGTCTGCTATTCTTTTCCTTCCTCCGTCTTTAAGCCGAAATGTAATTTCCGGGTCGTCACTCATAAGATTTGCCTGAAATTTTGCTTCATTTAAACCGCTATAGCCGTACAATGTTACTATATCATCTATAGAGGGTCCGTATTTTTTAAGTTCTTCAATAATACGAATAACCTTATCAGGAGTATTTTCAGCAGATTCTATATATGCCTGACTTTCCGGTGGAAGAAGAGAAGTAAGAAAATGTCGAAAACCTTCTGATGAAAGGAAAATATTACATCTTTCCTTTTTACTGCCAGTGGTTTTAAAACCTGTAGTCAACACTTCAAAATCCTCTTTACCTAAAACCTCTTCCATAGATTTTCCGGAAGAAACCTTTACATCTTTTGCAAATTTCTCTGTAATTATTTTTGCTGCAGGGCCTTCTATAACCATACCGTAATCTATATTCTCCCCTGACCTTTCCTCTACGTTCATTCCGCTGATTAATACCTTTTCCCCCGCTCTTAACAATTTCCTGTGAGCCAGATCGGTAATATCATTTTTTTCGGTCACACAGATACCGCAGTCAGTCCCATCTGTTTCTTTTAAAAGAGCTTCTATAGTTTTAAGACACCTATAAAAACTGGAAGCATCTGCATCTCCAAATCTTTCATAGATAAATCCTTCTCCCGGGTTAACTATTACCCTTATCTTATGTCCTGCCCTGGCTGCTTTACCGATCTTTTCATATATACGGGAATCTTCTAAAAGATAATACTGAATATCTATTTCCTGAGGCGGTGTACCGGGTTTTATATCCAGCAGACGATTCATTTCTTTCCATATTTCTTCATTTTCAAGTGTTACCAGATTATTTCCCCTGATTTTCACAGCATCATCATCAGAAGCAAGCTTATTATAATAAGTTCCTGTTTTCTTTAACCCTGATTGAGTAACAGGAAAACTTACAGTATGAAAATATTTTGCTACATCTTCAGGAACAGGTGAAATTTGTTGACTGAATTTCTGGAAAAAAAGGTGTTTTATCTCACTTTCAAGTTGTTCTATCTTTTTTCTTATTTTAAGTATTTCTACATGATTGGCATAAAGCTCTTCCCCGCCAAGATACACCGTATTCCAGCCATGAAGGGATTCGTGAATAGATTCAATATACTCCATACGGTCATTTAATTCTTTTATTTCACTTCTTTTCTGCTTTATAAGAGAATCAATAAATCCTGGATTAAGTGCAGACGTTTCTTCAGATAATTTTCTGAAATTTCCACTGAAGGTATTTACAGTGTCTTCACATGAAGACATAATAAAACTATCAGGCCTCTGTGGCATAATATTTTTATTAATACCTGTAATGAAAGGCCTGTTAAAACTGATGTTAGATAAAGCTGTTATCATGATTATTACCTCCTGAATAATATTTTATTTATTAATCTTATAAAAATATAAAATAGAAAGGTAAAACATGAAAGTAACATGGCGGTAACAATTTCTCATGAAGGATATTCCGGAGTTTATTAAAAATAAAAATCTATAACATTTTCGATAGTCTGCGGAAAAGCATCGACTGATTAACGTTTCTTCTATGCACAGATAATTCTTTTTATTCATATAAATTTATGTTATAATTATAAAAACATTGAAAGGAGAAATATTTAATGTCAGATGAAATTTTAAATAAAATACTTGAAAAATTAGATATACTTGAAAAAGGACAGGATGAATTAAGGGTTGAAATCGCTAAAGGACAGAATGAATTAAGGGCTGAAATCGCTAAAGGACAGGATGAATTAAGGGTTGAAATCGCTAAAGGACAGGATGAATTA
>DAIOEN010000378.1:2780-4695 GCA_036746235.1 Vulcanimicrobiota bacterium
CGCTAAAGGACAGGATGAATTAAGGGTTGAAATCGCTAAAGGACAGGATGAATTAAGGGTTGAAATCGCTAAAGGACAGGATGAATTACGTAATGATTTCAACAGCTTTAGAGAAGAAACAAATAAACGTCTGGATAGAGTGGAATTTGAATTTATAGACACAAGGATTACAATAAAAAAAGAGATAATACCTGTAATAAATATCATGGCAGAAAATCAAAAAATTATGTTCAACCATGTAACCAATCTGACTACAACGATGGAAGACCTGAAACAGGAGGTAACTGCTATAGGACACAGAGTAAGAGAACATGAAGAAAAACTGGAAACCTTATTGTGATACCGCAATATTTTCACTTCTCTGCAATATCTTATGTTCATAAAAAAATCATATTATTATTTATAATATTATATATCATATCAGGCTGTAAATTCACTCAAAGCACTCCCACTCCCACACCTTCGTCTGTACCAACCTTTACACCCGTCCCTCCCACACCTTTACCTGTTCATTTCTATCAGACAGGTACTATAATTAAATTTGACAGAAATGGAAATGGGAGGAATTTTTTTGTCTCAGGGTGGAGTGAACCGGAAGAAGGTTTTACGCGGACATGTGAGAAAAAGGCAGAACTGGTTTTTCAGATAAATCAGGAAGAAATAACATGTGATGTTATTATGCGGGTTAATCTTGAACCGGATATAGCAAAAGGTAAGAGACAGAGGGTTTATATATATGCAAACAGCAGGAAAATCGGGGAATGGAATGTCTCTTCACCGGGTGAATATAAGATTATTATACCTGAAGTGAGCTTGATGGATCCTCTCCTGAGAATAACCTTTGAATTACCTGATGCATTTTCTTCGAATAGTCAGAGTATGGGAGACAAACTGCCTGTATCTGGCATCAGGGTAAAAGACATGATATTAACGGAAATATACCGCCCCGGTGAACAGATCAGCTTTATTAAAGACGGAAACGGAGATTTTTACAAAGGCCAGGGATGGAGTAATGGTGAAGATAATTTTACATGGACAGGCGGGAAAAAAGCTGAAGTAAATATACCTGCCGGTGATATCAAAGGAAAACTCATCCTGAAGGTCTTTACAGGAGGCCTTTATAATCCGGGGAAACTTGAGGCACAGAGAGTGAATGTTTATGTTAATGGCAATAAAATCGGTCAATGGATTGTCAGAGATAAAATGGAATATACAATCACATTGCCGGAAGGTTCTATTATAAAGAATAATATAAATATTGTATTTGACCTCCCTGATGCAACTGTGCCGGGGAAGATCGGATTACCCGGCAATGATGGCAGAACACTGGGATTATGTGTGGAATATATTATGCTGGAAGCAGTTCAGAAATAACTTACAACATCTTCTATACCACTCTCAGGCTCAATATCGGGATTATAACCGGCAGCTATAGATTTTGAAATATCAAAATCCTGATTGAGACTCAATATATCCACCTTTGAGACCGAAAGAAATGGATCTTTCCCGGGACATAGCACAGAAAAAGCTCTTTCAAAGAGAAAAGCCAGAGGCACAGCTATTACCCTGGGAACAGTAACAAAAGTAATATTTACGCCGGATTTTTTTGCTACAATATGACTCATCTCTGAAATAGTCAGGGCTTTTCTGTCTGCAAGTATATATGTTTCCCCTGCCCTGCCCTTTAAAGCCATATCAATAAATCCTTTGCAGAGATTATCTATATGAACCATATGAATCTTATTTTTACCGTTTCCGATAATAACAAATCTCCTCTTTTTTATCAGATTGATGAGTTTATAGAGAAAGCCATTGTCTCCCGGTCCGTAAACTATAGATGGTCTTATTATAATAGTATTTTTATAATTGAGACAAATTTTTTCTGCTTCACTTTTAGATTTATGATAATTTCCCC
>DAIOEN010000379.1:0-4650 GCA_036746235.1 Vulcanimicrobiota bacterium
TTTCAGTTTTATTAAAATCATAGAATATTTTTTTATATTCTTCTTCCGAAAGAATCTTTAAATTTTTCAATTTACTATCGGGATTTTTTGTTATATATTCAAGAAGACAGACAAAATGTTCTGACATATTTTTAACAGTTTCTTCTTTAAAGATAGCAGTTCTGTATTCTATATAAAAATTAATATCTTCACCTTTTTCTTCTACAACAAGGGTAAGATCAAAATTCACACCTTCTATCTTTCCGGGGATAATATTTATCTTTAATCCGTTAACTTCAGGAGAAAAATCATCAATATGCTGAACTGCAAAGACAACATCAAACAGAGGATTTCTGCCTGTTTCTCTTTCAAGGTTTAATTTTTCCACAAGATAATCCATCTGATAATCCTGATTTTCAAAAGATGTCAAAAGATTTTCCTGGACTTCAGTAGAAAACTCCCTGAAAGTTTTTTCGTCTTTCGGGAAATTTCTTAAAGGAATGGTGTTAACAAAAAGGCCTGCAAGATGTTCAATTCCCGGTTTTCTTCCTGTAACAGGGAAACCTGTAATTATATCATTATTAGATGTATATTTTGAAAGAAGAATATTAAAAGATGCAAGTAATACTGTATATAAAGGAATATTTATATCTGCAGAAAGGTTTCTCAGTTTATGAGAAAGAGGAGAAGGGAGACTGAAATAATATCTTTTTCCGGCAAAACCGAGCCCTAATTTCCTGGAATAATCGGTAAGCAAATCAATTACAGGCACTTCATCTGAAAATACATTCATCCAGTATTTTTCTTTTTCTTTAAGATATTCACTACCCTGTAATTCTTCATGCCACATAAGAAAATCACTGTATTTAACGGCAATTTCTTTCAGATCTTTACCATTATAAATATCCATAAGTTCTTCAAGAAGTATATGGAGCGAAATACCATCAAGGAGGAGGCTATGAAAATCCAGAAAAAGAAAATGTTTTTCAGGAGATACATTTAAAAGTTCAACGCGAAAAAGAGGGCCTTTAAAGATATCAAAAGGCTTCACATGTTCCGCTTTTATACTGTCTATATCATCCTCTGTTTTTCTATAGGTTTTCTTTAATTTTATTCTCTTATTGATAATCTGAACAGGCAATCCGTCAACCATATCAAAGGTAATCCTCAGGGCTTCATGTCTGTCTACAAGAGCCTGAATTGCCTTACTCAACCTGGAAATATCCAGTTTCCCTTCTATAGAGAGAAGAAGGGGATTATTATTGGAAAGTCCTATATTTCCCATCTGTTCTACTATAAACACAGGTTTCTGCTGTGATGTAAGAGGGTAATAAGGCCTTTCTCCTTTATCGTTCATTTTATCAATATGCGGCAATTTATCTGAAGAAACTATATCTTTTATAATATTCAGAGGGTAATATATACTGTCCATGAAAAATCTCCTCGCTGAAAATAAATTTTATATATTATATCAGATTTACACTTCTTTACAAATTAAAAATTTTTTTCACACCTTTTAGGTTATAATTTAAATAAATTTGTTTTATCTTAAAAATTTATATAAAAATGCCGATAGAATTACAAGGTAAAAAATTTTTTTATCACGAATAAGAATAGATACAAAAACTATGAAAGGAGGATAGTAAAAAAACAAGAAAAACAAAGAAGATAGTGAAAAAAATTATAAAAAATAATAAATCATAAATAATTATTATGCAGGAGAGTGTTATAATTATGAAATGGAGATATAAGAGTTTATTTATATCATGTGTTCTATTTTTCTTATGTGTTTTTTCTTTAAACAACTGCGGTTCTGACTCTACGGTACAAACTGTTACCACCCCGACTCCTGCTATCTATACGGTAAAGGGGGTCATAACAAACTCACAATCACAGCCCATAGGAGGAGTAAGCTGTGCACTTTCGAGCTACGGCACATCAATAACAGAATCGGCTATATATACCGCTCAGACTGATTCTAACGGGAATTATTCCTTCTCCGGCATCCCTTCGGGAAGGTATAAACTTGTCACCACTAAAGACGGGTATGTAAAGGTAAACACCATATTTTACCCTTCTCAGCTTTCATCGATTAAATATATACTTGATATTGTCATGGTAAGAATTGATGAATGGTCTTCTGTCATGGGTTCGGTCTATTCCTATGATCCGGCAAAAGGATATATTATGGTATCTACAAGGGATTATGAAGTAAATCCTTCCGGTGATGCCCGTAATGATGAAATGAGTGGTCACGATGCATCAAATGCCGGTGTTTCAGTAGAAGTGATATCCAATAAGGACGGTGCTCCGGTTGTTTACGGAGACAAAGGATGCCTCCATGGAAACGGCACAGTAGACTGGAATGCAGAGGTAACCTATGAAAAAGGAGTAACTCATTTTTACAATGTAAAAATCGGTGAAACCTGTACTGTATCAGCTCAGAAGACAGACCATGGATTTCTCACAGAGACAGATGCAGTGGCGGTGGCAGGAGAGATGAACCATTACATTCTTGTCGGAGGGATTGGAGGTAAAGGCGGTACCGAAACCCCTACTCCTACTCCAGCTCTGACAGCCATGTCTGATTCAGCCTTTCAAAAACAGGATTTGTATAATCAGGACGGAAGTCTTAAGAGTAACCCTGTAATAGATGCCGGTACGATAAATATACACGGAAGCAACTATATCAAGAAAAAACTCAGTCATGACGACAGTATAACCTTCAAAGGTACACCCTATCCTGTATATGCATCTATTCCTGAGATTATGACTGTAAAGTATGCCTATACTGATGCCAATGCAGGAGAATATTTCGACCCTGCCATGTCAGGACTTGTTGACGGGTATATGGCATCAGGGAAAATCAATAATGGTAAAGAAAGTGTTAAGCAAGGAGAAACAACTGCCAGTGCATGGGATCCAAACGAGAAAGTATATCTGGTAAAAAACGAACCTGGCTTCGAATATTACCTTCCCTATTTACCCGGTATAACAGATAATGTGGCTCTTGTAACAGATTATGTAAACGGCCAGGGTTCGAGTGTGGGAGTAAACCATATGTTCCCCTTCGGATGGGCCTTTGATTCGAAATTTATTACCTTCAATATTGACTGGCAGGGTGTTGACAGCAGTTATAACGGAGGTATGGGATCGGTAATAAATGTAAGAAGCAATGTAAAAAATTATATTATAGAAACTGCCAATCTGGATCCCAATACTGAAATATCAAAAATTACAAAAGGTAACAGCGATAACTGTTCTTATTGCCCTGATCCTGCAAGATGGTTAACAAAAGGAGCCTTTATGCCAATCGCTCCTGTTCCGGGATTTCAGAGAAACCTTCTCAGAAAATATACAAGGGCAGGGACATGGATTTTAAATACTCATACATCTGATTTATTCGTAAGAAGAGATAAGGGAGGTGTTGAGTTACCTGTCTATGATGACTCTAATATTTACCCTCTCGTTATACAGACATGGGAAAATCAGAATTATACAGTGTTAAATCAGACAGATTCTTTAGTTTCCGGTGTTATCACTTCCTATCCGGGAAATGAAGCTTATTATACGAACAATGTGTTTTTCCAGAAAAGTGCCGGAGTAATAACTGTGGCCAACAATTATTTTATTCAGGGTATTGGCGGATTAACCTCAAGAGAAACAGACGGATGGCTTGGATTTAAAGGAGACAGTCCCATGCAGACAATGCAGTGGGATAAGGGTGAAAACAATGCCGACTATGGCGGACAGGCAAATAAACCCTATATGTTCGGCGGCAGTAATTCAAGCAAATCCAGCGGAACAAAATATTCATGTAATTTAAAACATTCAAACAGTTTCCTTGTAAACAGAGTGGCAGAAAATAAGATAAAAGATAAGATGTATACTGTTCACTATTATGCAGACGTCGGAGATGGCAAAGGATATCAGGAAGTATTCAATATTTCTTATGAATGGAAGGCTCTGGACGTGGACAAAACAACATGTAAATGGAAGGCGGCAGCAGACGGTAAAGGTACATGGGTGCCGAAAGCTGTATTAATGATGAAGAACGGAGAAAATCCAGTTAATCCGTTTGCAGGCCCCGGTGGAACTGATATTCATGTTATAAGATTTAAAGCTACTGGCTGGTCCGGTACGAATGTAGTCACATGGGGAGCAACAGATGATCAGTTTACTGTTAAAGATAATGTAGAAAATGGTGAGATATATACCTATGTTGCATCAGGTTCTTCAAATAATTCTTCTGTAAAATTTTTACTTGTTCTTACCAATTAATGGGGAAAATAATTTTTTACAGAGAAAGAAAGATATGGAAAGGAGGTGAGCTAATAAGTCTATCAAAACAGTCAGTATAAAATAACAGTCCATATTATCTACCGGATATACTATGCGGTAAAAAACTGGAAAGCTTAAAATAACTGCTTTCACTGACAATAATAGAAAGGGGATAAAATAAAAATGAGAGCGCATTTTTTACCAACATTAATATTAAGTTTATTTGTATTAATCCTTTTTATGGCAGGCTGTGGAAGTGACAGTCAGACAGTAACTCCCACATTAAATTATACAGTTTCAGGAAAGATTACAGAATCCAATAATAGTACCCCTGTAACTCGACTTTGGCCAATTAGGCCACCTCAGCGAGTTGGTCAATAAACCCTTGCC
>DAIOEN010000380.1:0-4639 GCA_036746235.1 Vulcanimicrobiota bacterium
ATCATAATCTTTATCAGATGTTTCGCAATAATGACTTGTTTTAATCAATTTTCTTATTTCTTCTGTTTCTTTTCTTCCTCCTACTGACAGATAGGCTTTCTTTATCAGTTCTACTTTTTCTGACGGTATTTCTTTTCTGATGACAATAGGACCTGTAGGAATCGGCTCGGATTTTTTTATTATTATTATATCCTTCAGTCTTGGATCCTTATTGTCCAGGAACAATCTGCTGTATACTGCACCTCCGTCTACATAGCCGTTGTAAACAGCCAGAAAGGCTGCTTCATGATCCCCTGTAAACAGATATGAAGAAAAAAATTTTAAATTTTTAATGCCGCTGTCTGCCATCATAGATACAGGTATAAGATAACCTGATGTGGAGTCTTTATCTGTAAAAGCAAATTTTTTACCCTTCAGATCGGCAAATTTTTTGATGCCACTGTCTTTTCTTACAATAATACAACTTCTGTAGGTAGGAGCTTTTTCTGTTATAAAATTTGGCTGTACTATAGGAATTACTCCTGCAACCTCATGGGCTTTTATATAAGAAAGGGCTCCCAGATAAGCCATATCAACTTCTCCGTTTTTCAATCCGTTTATAATATCTTCATAGGATTTTTTTGTATCTACTTCTACCGGGATACCTGTCCGGTCCGTAATATAATCTGCAAGCAGTTGCCACCCTTCTATAAGTTTTAATTCACTTTCTATCGGTATACAACTCAATACAAGGGGCTTTTCTTTTGCTGTACTTACAGGAGTAGGAGCAGGAACAGGCGTATTTATAACAGTTTCCCTCCTGCAGGAAGACAGAAGACTAATTAAGATAAGTAAAAGGAAACATATTTTTTTCATAAATTCAGGTGAATGACAGTTTCTATACCTTTAAATTATAAAGAAATGCAGGGGCTTTTTACATGTTTACCCCTGCATTATATTGTTATTTTATACCCAGTCTGCTTTTCTCGCAGTGTATCCAGAACCTGTGAAGTCCTTTGTAATGAGCCATTTTCTCAGGTACTTCAGCAGGAACTCTGAAATATCTTCTTACAGCTTCTTCCAGGACTGCTTCGAATTTTTCACCTGAAAAATATTCAAGAGCTTTTGTATCGAAATCTGCCAGGTGTTCTTCACAGAATTCATTAAATTTTTTTGTTTCGAAATAGTCATCGGCAATCTTCTCATATTTATCCAGTTTTTCCTGATAGGAAAGACCTTTTTTCTTTGCCTCTTCCAGAACCTTGTAGTATTTGCTCCATTCATTCATAAAATTGAGCTTTTGATGTCTCGGATGGAAAGCGCAGTATATAAGCCATTTTGCCATGGCTTTTACAACGCCGGGGAAATAATAATGAAGTGATATGACATCACTGTCAGGATAGGCATTGGCAAAGTCTATGACGTAGATTTTATCATCGTCTTTAGATATTAAAGCTTCGCAGGAATTGTGATCCCATCCGTAAAAAGCATTTATTATCTTTATTATCTGGACTATTTCTTTTCTTTCTGCATCTGTAATGAAATTATGTTCTATAGCTTTTTCCGCACTTCTTATATATCTGTCATGGGAATATTTGGAGTCTGCATTGTAATGCATCGGCATTATTTGAGGGCCTATACCGACTGAACGGACGAATTCTTTATAATTTATACCATGCTGGAGATTCTGAGGTTTTTCTCCTGATTTATCATAGGCTTTCTGTAATTCCTCTCCGTTTGTAACCCTTTCCACTCCAACCCAGCCGCCTCCGTCCTGGGGCTTTAAAAAGGCAGGATAACCTACTTTTTCTCCGAGGTCCTGCAGGTTGAAAAGTTCATGATCCTCAAAAATAAGATCCTTGTGGATGGGCACTTTTATTTTCGGATCATCCAGTTCTGAATAATCCTGCTGGGGAATAGCCCATGTGGGAGGTATATTTATACCCAGTTCACTCATCTGGCCGTAGCCGGAATTTTTATCAATAGTTTTAAAAGAAAACATGTTGTAGATCAGGTGAACCTTTGTGGAGAGTATTGTAAACAGACTGTTTCTGTGAGGATTCCAGTGGGAACCTCTGTTCATTATGACATCAAAATTTGTTTCCGCCGAGTTCAGAACATCATAGGGTTTACACTTTACCCTTTCTGTTACTACATCATATTCCTGTGATTTAATCTTTATTTTTGGATCAATATGGGCTATGAGATTTTCAAGAGATCTCAGAAAAGCATAGTGATTTGGATCCATAAGACCTATGTACTTCTTCTTTGTTTCCATTATAAAAACATCTCCTTATCGTTAAAATAAATGAAATGTTATTATTCTATCAAATTAACAATATTCCTCTATTTTTACATTTTCTATGGTGAAACACTGACCGGTAGCTATTCCTGAAGGTGGAAATAAATTTTTTATAAGTCATATTGACTTTTATTTTTTATACTGGTATAATAGTACTACTATGCTAGTATAAGGGGGATAATAAATTGTCTTCTGTAATAAAAATATCTGAAGCAGCATCTCTGGCATTGCATACTATGGTAGTTCTTGCAAAAAATAAGGATAAAATCTTTACAACAAAAGATATTGCTGTGTTGCTGAATGCCTCCAGAGATCACCTGTCAAAGGTGCTTCAAAGGCTTGAAAAGGAAGCTTTTATAGTTTCGGTGAGAGGTCCGAAAGGTGGTTTTAAAATAGGGAAGAATAAAGAAAATGTTACCCTTCTTCAGATTTATGAGGCTATAGACGGCCCTCTTTTAGCCACTCATTGCCTGCTCGGTAATCCCATATGTGATGGAACGAAGTGTATTCTGGGAGATTTAAATAGGATAAATACTCAGGTAAGAGATTATTTGACAGGAACGAAAATTTTCGATCTGATATAAGTCTGTAAAGATATAAAGCCTGACAATATGGACACTGAATAAATTATTGTTTAAAAATAGAGCATATTAGAATTTTTGGGAGGTGATTTTAAAAAGTCCTGGCTATGGATTTTTATTTTTAATCGGTTGAGAATATGTTACAAATTGAAAGGAGACAAAAAATAATGAGTATGTTTTGTTATCAATGTGAACAGACGGCAAAAGGAACAGGTTGCACTGTTATGGGAGTATGCGGAAAAGATGAAAGAACGGCAAATCTGCAGGATCTTCTTGTATACACATGTAAGGGGATTTCCATGTATGCCCACAGGGCAAGAGAACTGGGAGTAAAAGATCATGAAATTGACAAATTTATCCTGGAAGCACTTTTTACGACAATCACAAATGTTAATTTTGATGAAGATCGTATTAAAGACTGGATCGTTACGGGAATAAAATTGAGGGATAAAGCAAAAAATCTTTATGAGTCAGCATGTGAATCAAAAAATATTACACCTGAAAAACTGGAAGGGCCTGCTTCTTTTATTCCTGGAGCTACAAAAGAAGAACTCCTGAAACAGAGTGAAGATGCAGGTATAAAAAAACTTATGGAATTACAGGGAGATGTTATTGCGGGCCTTCATTTCCTTCTGATTTACGGACTTAAGGGAACTGCCGCTTATGGAGACCATGCCGCCATACTCGGTAAAGAAAATGAAGAAGTTTATGCCTATTTCCATAAGGCACTGGATTTCCTCTCAGGTAATCCCTCTTCCGTAGATAATCTCCTTCCTATGATTTTAAAATGCGGTGAAGTAAACCTTAAAGCTATGGAAATTCTTGATGCAGCCAATACTGAAACTTACGGTCATCCTGAACCCACAAAGGTTCGTGTTACAGCAGTTAAAGGTAAATGTATCTTAGCTTCAGGCCATGATCTTAAAGATATGGAAGAACTTTTAAAGCAGACAGAAGGAAAAGGAATTAATGTATATACTCACGGTGAAATGCTTCCTTTAAATGCCTACCCCGGACTTAAAAAATACAAACATCTCGTCGGAAATTACGGCGGTGCATGGCAGAATCAGCAGAAGGAATTCGATGAATTTCCCGGTGCCATAGTTATGACTACAAACTGTATACAGAAACCTAAAAATACTTATAAAGATAGAATATTTACCTGTGGCCTTGTAGCATGGCCCGGTGTAACCCATATTAAAGACAGAGATTTTACGCCTGTCATAGAAGCTGCCCTTAAGGCAGAAGGATTTAAGGAAGATGAACAGGAAAAGACAATAATGGTCGGTTTTGCTCATAATGCTGTAATGAGTGTTGCAGATAAGGTCATACAGGCAGTAAAAGACGGAGCCATAAAGCACTTCTTTCTTATTGGCGGCTGTGATGGTGCAAAATCTGGAAGAAATTATTATACCGAATTCTCTCAGAAAGTGCCCAGAGATTGTGTCATATTGACCCTTGCCTGCGGAAAATATCGCTTTAATAAGCTGGATTTCGGCGATATCGGAGGCATTCCGAGATTGCTCGATATGGGCCAGTGTAATGACGCCTATTCTGCCATTCAGGTGGCAGTGGCCCTTGCAGGAGCTTTTAATACTGATGTAAACAGTCTGCCTCTGTCCATGATTTTGTCCTGGTATGAACAGAAAGCAGTGTGCATACTTCTTACCCTGTTACATCTCGGTATTAAGAATATAAGACTCGGCCCGAGTTTACCTGCCTTCATAACACCGCCTGTATTACAGGTTCTGGTAGATAAGTTTGCCATAAAACCTAT
>DAIOEN010000381.1:0-4624 GCA_036746235.1 Vulcanimicrobiota bacterium
ATTTATATAAAAACTATCCGGAGGTATTACTATGAAACCTTTAAATATTCTGGTTTTTAGAGATAATGCTGTAGATGTTGAAAAACTCCGGCAAATGCTTTCAGAA
This sequence comes from Vulcanimicrobiota bacterium, assembly GCA_036746235.1. GTDB lineage: Bacteria > Vulcanimicrobiota > SpSt-956 > SpSt-956 > JAKJGF01 > CALARM01. The sequence continues at coordinate 107 of DAIOEN010000381.1, forward strand.
GATTACGAAGAACCTTTCTGTCTGAAAATTGCTGATAATATCAATGAAGGTATACAAATTATATCTCAGGGCGAAATTGATATAATACTTATGGAGCTTACACTATCAAAACCACTGGAACTTGAGAAGTTTAAGAAAATATATAATACCAATCAGAATATACCTGTAGTCATTCTGACGGGATTGTACGATAAAAATACTGCCATAAAGGCTCTAAGTATAGGAGCACAGGATTATTTGCCTCCGCAAAATCTGAACAGTGAATTATTATCCCGTACTATAAGATATGCTCTGGAAAGAAATAAAATTCGGATTCAACTCAGGGAAGCACTGGATAATATAAAAATTTTGAAAGGTCTTTTGCCAATCTGTGTAAAATGTAAGAAAATACATAATGATGAAGGATACTGGCAGAGAATAGAAGCTTATTTTGAACAGAGATCTGAACTGGAGTTCTCACAGTGCCTCTGTTCCGACTGTCTCAGAGAAGCTCAAAAAAAATGATCGGGAAAGAAATATCTAACAGGCATGATCGGAGCGGTCATAACCAGATATAAAAATTAATAAATATTGAAGCATAAGACTTCATTATTTTCATATAAACTTAATATTGAAAGGTTGATTTATGGAAAATAAATATATAGAAGAAATAAGAAATTTATTTTTAAAGGTTTATCATAAATTTTCATGTCAGACTCAGATATTGAAAAAAAATTATGGTATTACCATCCATCAGGCAAATATTATACTTCTTTTGAATAATAAAGATTATATATCTATGACGGAATTGAGTGAAAGAGTTCATCTCAATAAAAGCACCGTATCAGGTATAGTATTTCGTATGTTTAAAAAAAGATGGGTCAATGTTGAAAGATTTGAAAATGACAGGAGAAGATTGAAGATCACTCTTACCGAAGAAGGAAAAGGTCTTGCACAGTGGCTGGAAGTATCACAGGTATGGAATATATTCACTCCTATCAGTAAACTTGAAGAAAAGAAAATAGAGGAACTTCTTGCTTCATTGAAAGAACTTGTAGGTTATCTGGACTGGTCACACCCTTCTTCAGAAGAGGTTTTGCTTACAATTGAAGAGCATGGACAGGCTTTTTTTGAAAAGGACATAAAAGATAATGTTTAGGATTCGCCGTATTTATGATAATACTATTCCTTCCAACAGAGAAGCTATAAGTCAGGTTCAGCATATATTAAAGACCCAGTTCCATGAACTTTCGGAACAGGAGATAGAAAAATTACCGGAACTCCTGAGCAATCCTCTGAAATATCGTTTTCGTTCCATACTTTTTGTTCTTGAAAATAATAAATTTCAGGTACAGGGTTTTGCTCTTCTCTGTCATGCTCCTTTTTTAAATTTCTGTTATCTTGATTATATTTCTGCTGCAAAGGAAATGACAGGTCGAGGCATAGGTGGTGCTCTTTACAACAGGGTAAGGGAAGAAGCAATGGCTTTAAAGACCTGTGGTATTTTTTTTGAATGTCTTCCTGACGATAGTCTCCTCTGTCCCGACACTGAGATATGTAAACAGAATGCTACACGACTTCGTTTCTATGAGAAATACGGAGCAAGACCTGTTATTAATACCCTCTATGAAACTCCAGTCAGCACCGATAGCATAAATCCTCCTTATCTTGTTTACGATTCTCTCGGACAGGATATGAAACTGTCATGTAAAACAGCCCGTTCCATAGTCAGAGCTATTCTTGAAAGAAAATACGGGCATCTGTGTTCTACTGCTTACATTGACATGGTAGTAGAGTCTTTTAAAGATGATCCGGTAAAACTCAGAGATGCAAAATATGTAAAAAAAGATGTATCTGTAATTGTGAAAGATCTGGTGCCTCAGGATAAGCTTATTCCTCTTATAGTGAATGAAACTCATGATATTCACCATGTAAGAGAAAGGGGGTATGTTGAAGCACCTGTAAGAATAAATTCTATTTTGAAAGAAATTGAAAAGACCTGTTTTTTTAAGAGGTTTCCTCCCCGTCATTTTTCTGAGAAACATATAGTGGCAGTTCATGACGAACATTTCTTTAATTATTTTAAAAAGGTATGCTCTGATCTTAAACCCGGCAAGTCTATATATCCCTATGTTTTCCCTATAAGAAATGCTGCCAGGCCGCCGAAAGAATTATCTGTCAGAGCCGGTTATTACTGTATAGATACCTTTACTCCTTTAAACAATAATGCTTTTCTTGCTGCCAAAAAAGCTGTAGATTGTGCTCTTACCTGTGCCGATAAAATACTGGAAGGTTCCCGTATTGCCTATGCCCTTGTAAGACCTCCAGGCCATCATGCAGAAAAACGTGCATTCGGAGGTTTCTGTTATTTCAATTCTTCTTCTATTGCTGCCAATTATCTGAGTAAATACGGTAAAGTTGCCATACTGGATATTGATTATCATCATGGAAATGGTCATCAGAATATATTCTATGAACGTTCAGATGTTCTTACCATATCCATTCACGGCCATCCCCGTTTTGCCTACCCTTATTTCAGTGGTTTTGAAGAGGAGAAAGGAACAGGCAGGGGAGAGGGATTTAATATAAATGTTCCTCTTCCTGAAACAGTGGATGGAGCCCGTTATAGAGAAGCTCTTATTCCTGTGTTGAAAAAAATCAGAAATTTTCAGCCCCAGTTCCTTGTAATTTCTCTTGGACTTGATACGTCCAGAGGTGATCCTACCGGTACATGGCTTCTTAATTACAGAGATTTTGAAGCAAATGGTCATATGATTGGTTCCCTGAATATTCCTGTTCTTGTAGTTCAGGAAGGAGGATATAACAATAGAGTAATAGGTACAAATGCCAGTCATTTCTTTACAGGTCTCTGGAAAGCATGTTACTCCCAGTAATTTTTTTATCAGGTGATAATAAATGAGTTTGTTTGGCCTTCATATACAAATGAAACCTGAGAGACGTCAGGAAATATATGATAATATAGTCGATATTTCCGCTCCTACCGTTACATTTTATGTAATGGTAGCCCTTTCAACTACAATAGCCGCTTACGGGCTTCTTGCAAACAGCACTGCTGTAGTAATCGGAGCCATGCTTGTAGCACCTCTTATGGGTGCAATTTTCGGAATGGCTCTCGGAGTTTCTTCAAATGATCAGCTTCTTCTGTGGAAATCTACTGTAGCTGCAGTTCTGGGGGCTCTTCTCGCCATATTACTCGGTGCCATTATCGGCTCATTACCTCTCAGAATGCCATTCGGAACGGAAATTTTCGCGAGGACAAAACCTACCATTTATGATCTGATTATAGCACTTGCTTCCGGCCTTGCAGGAGCCTATGCCCTGGTAAATGAAAAAGTAAGCCCTGCCCTTCCGGGAGTGGCTATTGCTACAGCTCTTGTACCTCCTCTTACCACATGCGGACTCTGTCTTTCAATAGCACGGTGGGATCTTGCTTTCGGAGCATTTTTACTTTTCCTTGCCAATTTCCTTGCCATTGAGATTGCTGCCGCTATTATATTCAATCTTTTTGATTTAACATCATTAAAGTCGCCCGGTAAAAGAGGTATAATAAATTTTCTGAAAAATTTCTGGCTGAAAATAATTATTTTAATTTTTGTAGCACTCTTTATGACAGAAACTCTGAGAGGACTTATTTTAGAACAGAGGTATGAAAAACATGTAAGGTCTGTTCTGCAGAATAATATTGACTCTGTAATAGGGGCAAGATTGTCAGATGTGAATATTGAAAAGAACGGTGATGGCCGGGTAGAAGTTATGGCAACAGTACTGACTCATTATGAATTTACACCTTCCCAGGTTGATGATATAGAAGAAGACCTTAAAAAAGATGTGGATAGTCGTATAAAACTTATAATTCGTTCTCTTATTTCCAAGGATTCAGACAGAAACGGCCCCGTATTTATAAGTGAAGAAGAGATTAAACGTAACAGAGAAGAACTTCTTCGTAAAGAAGAAGAAATAAAAAAACATCGGCAGGCACAGGAAGAAGCAAAATTCCTTCAGAATATAGCCGGAATTATAAGTAAAGATCTCCATGATATATCCGGCGCACAGATAACAGATATAGTCAGAGGTAAACATAAAGATGATCTTTTGATACTGGTAACAGTCCAGACTCCTGAAGTCATCAGACCTGAGCTTATAGCTTCCATAGACGAACATATTCAGAAAGAAACGGGTAAAGAGATTTATCTTGTAATAAGATCAATCATTACACTTGACGCAGATTCTGAGAAATTTGTCTATGAGAAAGAAGATGAAGTAAAACCGCAGCATGTAATTTTATGGGAAAAAAGATTGGAAAGAGGTCTGAAAAGCCAGTTGATACAGATTAAAGGAGTAAGCCTTGTTGAATTTCATTATATAAAAGAAAATAAGAAAATAAATGTTTTTGCCATAGCGAGAACACCTGTTAATATAAAACCTGAACAGGTAAAAAAGATAGAGCGGAATCTCCGTAAATATATATCACCTCAGATTAACCTTGTTGTGAGATCTGTTGTCGGTACCGATACAGGT
>DAIOEN010000382.1:0-4570 GCA_036746235.1 Vulcanimicrobiota bacterium
TATATTCGTCATCTCTCCATTCCGAATTGGCAATGCCGACTATAATAATTTCTTCGATAAATCCTTTTTTTATTAACTTGTCTGCACCTTTATCCAGATTCCATTTTATTTTAGTGGCATTTTCTCCGTAGTGACTGAATATATTCTGGCCATCCTGCATATAAAGCACAGGATAGGTTTTATCAGGATCTTCTCCGTATCCTGCAGGAAGATATATATAAATATTTCTCTCGTCACCGAGATATTCAGAATAGAAAGTTCTGGTTTCGATCATGTTATTCAAAAACTCCTTTATCATCATTGTTTTCTATATTTTTTTCACAGATAAAATAATCTCTAAAATTATTCTTCTATAAGTTTGAATTCCCTTTATTGATTATAAATATTCACTTTATTGCTTTTCTTCTTTTTTTTTTATATAATATTGTCCTGTGAGGTAAATGAATATGAATAACAATATATTTGATATGGCCCATACAGAAATAACCTGGTGTCCCGGTTGCGGTAATTTTAGTATATTGAAGATTTTAAAAGAAGCTCTTACGGAACTGGATATAAATCCGGAGAAACTTATGATGGTATCAGGTATAGGCCAGGCAGCGAAAGCTCCCCATTTTATTAAAGGCAATATTTTTAACGGCCTTCATGGAAGGGCTCTTCCTCCTGCAACTGCTATAAAAGCCGCCAATCCTTCACTAACGGTAATTGTAGAAAGTGGTGACGGAGATATATATGGTGAGGGAGGCAATCATTTCATCCATACTGTAAGAAGAAATCCTGATATAACAACTATTGTACATAATAATATGGTTTACGGACTTACAAAAGGCCAGGCTTCTCCCACATCTCAGATCGGTTTTAAAACAAATGTGCAAACAGACGGAGTGTGTTCAGAACCGTTTAATCCTGTCAGTATTGCCATTTCTCTTGATGTATCTTTTGTTGCAAGGGCCTTTTGCGGAGATGTTCAGAAAACAAAGGAGATTTTTAAAAAAGCCATAAAACATAAAGGTTTTTCACTGGTAGATGTTTTTCAGCCATGTGTTACTTTTAACAAAGTACATACCTTTAAATGGTTTAAGGAACAGACTTATTATCTTGAAGATGACTATAATCCTTATAACAGAGCAGATGCTTTCAAGAGATCGATAGAAAAGGAAAAATTGCCTCTCGGTATTTTTTATATAAAGCATAAAAAAACCTTTGAAGAAAATACCGGCATCTACGAAACCTCTGAAGAACCTCTCTTTAATAGGAGACGTGACAGAGAAAAATTATATGATTTAATTTCTTCAAAAAAATGATTTTTCTTTCGATAAAATTTTATGATATAATTAATCAAAAAAAGGAGGAACGATAAATGAAATATTTCCTGGTTGTATCTTTTATCTTTGTATCATTATTAATGGTAAATCTCACTGCTGTTATGGGAGAAGAAGCAAAACCTGTTTATCAGACCCATGACTATTCTTCTCTACTTGGTATGCCGGGTTTCAGTAATACTATGCTTCAGAACCATTTTAAACTTTATGAGGGGTATGTGAAAAATTTCGATCTTATTATAAACAGGCTTGAAACGCTCCTGGTTGAGGATAAAACAGGCACTCCCGAATATGCCGAACTGGAAAGACGTCTCGGATGGGAATTTAATGGAATGAGACTTCATGAATACTATTTTGAAAATCTTGGCGGCAATGGTATCATAGATGAAAAAAGTGATTTATATAAAGAAATCTGTTACGAATTCGGCAGTTTTGAACTGTGGAAGAAAGATTTTATCTCTGCAGGCAAAATGAGAGGCATAGGATGGGTTGCCCTTTATGAAGATCTCCGGACAGGACATTTACTGAATATGTGGATTGATGAACATGATACGGGGCATATGGCAGGAGGTAAACTTCTTCTTATAATGGATGTTTTTGAACATGCTTACATGACTGATTATCAGTTAGACAGAGCTGCCTATATTGATGCATTCTTTAAAAATATTAAATGGGAAGAAGTTTCTAAGAGGTTTGAAAAGAATTAGAACAGAAAAAGCCAGAAGAGATTTTTTATAATGACTTCTGGCTTTTTCTTTGCATATTATCTTCCAGGTTATTTTATGAAACACCATGCAGGTCCTGCAGGGTCGATAATATCTTTTAATGCACTGTAAGGTATGATAACGTCTTTTGGCCCTGCTGCATAACAGTCAACCTGATATTCATTGAAGTGTATAATAAGGTCTTTTTCTGTCATATTAAAATAGACGAAATTTTCTTCTTTCGGTGAAGCTCCTTCTTTAATCCAGTTATAATCCGGCTCATACCCCTGTTCTTTACCGTCTTTTTTCGCTTTTTCACTTAATTCTTTTATAGAGTAATCTGAAAGCACTGACAGATAATTTGAATCTTTTTTAAATAAATCACCGGGATTAATGGCTTTCCCTGATGTGAGAGAATAATTTAATCCCCATATGGCATGGGAAGGATGGGCTGCACCTGCGTAATATACTTCAGTTAAAAATTTTATACTTATCAGGTCAGACGTTTTATTTATGATGGAATACTCAATATTAAAATAACTCTGAAGTAATTCTGCAGGCATATCCGAGTCAGCCATGCCTTTTTCAGCTTCTTTTATCTCTTTTTTAAAATCTTCCACATCTTTGTCTATGATAGAAGATATATATTTGTTGAAAGTATCTTCAGAGGTTTTATCTTTATAACCTGTCACTTCCGGATAACTGTATGTTATGGAATGGGTAAACGTTTTATCTTTTATCTTTACAGTTTCTTTTGTTTCTTTGTCCTTACTTAAAAAGGTAAGTTCCTCTGATGCAACTGACATAACCTGTAATAACAGGATAAACATAATTAGGGATAAAATCTTTTTTACCATAGTATCATCTCCTTTATAATCGTGATGCGTAACGCGTAACACGAGAATTATTTATAATTGGTGCGAACTACACTATAATATATTACTTCATAAATCGTTTCTGTCAATAGTCTTTGAGTTTATTCTCTTCACCCTTCACGAATTAATAACCAGTATAATAAATCTTTATATCCTGTACATCTTCCAGAACTGTAAGATTTTTCCCTTCATTATATTCAATAAGTGTGTAAAAATCATTCTGTCCTGTTCTTTTTACCGATGTTTCACATGTTCCTGCTTTGAAATAGCCGCCGAAGAAAAATCCATGTCCGTAAAGTCTTTCTTCTGGTTTTGAAGTGACTACTGTCCCGAAAACGGATGAATAATCTTTATCTTTTATCTCGCAATAATCGGACAGTACTTTCCCCGGATCATTCGTAATATCAGGATTTTCTCCCCATGCCTGTTCCATTGCTTCTCTTTCTTTTATTATTCCGTCTTTATCTTTAGAAGGGAAACGTTTTTTCTCTACAAAGACACTTGAAGGAGGCATAAGTATAAGATATACGGGCGTAATTCTGGCATAACCGAAAAAACCTTCAAATTTGTTTTCCTTACAGGGATATTCCAGGGTATGTTCAAAAGGAACAATCTGAAAAGCAGTCTGGCCTCCTTCTCTGGGAACAAGGTCTGCGCCAAGGTCTTTGAAACGTTTACTCGTTGATATCTCGAGAACGCCGGGATGATTTGCCCTTATATGATTGCTTCCCACAAGAGAAGAACCTGTAAAACCTCCCACTCCTGCCACTGGCTTTAAAACCCTTGCAGCAAAACTTACAGAGAGATCTTCGTAGACAATCATGACATAGCCGTTAATTTTATTATCTATCCATATGTATTTTACCGGTTTTTCCGTAGAAGGAGGGATTACCTTTATTATTAATTCATCTCCTGTACGGGGCACATAATCAGGTGAAAGAAGTTCTATTGTATCGTTTTTTGCCAGATAGACTCTGTTGCCTATATAGGGAGAATAATCTTTACCGAATATACTGTTTTCTCCTTCTATATCTGTTATTATGGCACTGCCATGATAGGATTTATAATCTTTATCAAGGTCTTTACATTCTACGGGAAGAAGCGAGAAAATCCTTGAAAATCTGCCGGGTTTGCTTATTCTTATATGAATGGCGTTTACAGCACTGGCAACTATGGAACTGTCCGAACCGTAATCTGCAGCAGTAAACCCCGGCTGGTTCGGTTCTGTCAGCTGATTTACAGGAATAAGAACATTCCCGATATTATTCCAGCTATTCCCTTTATCTTTAGAAACAGTTATTTCTCCGCCTTCTGTATTCCGGACTTTTATCCAGTACTCACCGGCAAAAGAAAGTGTTGATGTAAATATCAACATGAGAAGAACTGATAAAAATTTTGTGTACATTAAATCGACTCCTTTCACGACTCATTATAAAATTCTCTTTTACCATTAAAAAACCTTCAGTATTTTTCTGGCAAATTGTTTACAAAATTTTAACACTATCTGTTTTTATCTGATTTAATTCTATGATATAATAAAATAGATTTATTGTATACTGGAAATGGAGAATAATAATGATAATAAAACAAAAGCTTAACAGTCAAACAATAATACCTCAGAAAAACAGTAAAGAAAGTCAGGAAAAAAGTGATTTTAACATTAAAGATG
>DAIOEN010000383.1:0-4560 GCA_036746235.1 Vulcanimicrobiota bacterium
TTCATCCGAATGATGAACGGTCAGGACAGCTTAAACAGATTATAGATGCGGCAAAAAAAGCGAGAGATTTGACACGTCAGTTACTTGCTTTCAGCAGAAGGCAGGCACTGCAGGTTAAATCTGTAGACCTCGGACAGATAGTTTCCGGTATGGAAAAACTGCTCAGACGAACTATTCGCGAAAATATTCAGCTTGTAATTTCTCCTCTTTCTGCTCCATGTCCTGTAATGGCTGACACAGGGCAGGTAGAACAGATTCTTATGAATCTTGCTGTTAATGCTCAGGATGCTATGCCTGACGGAGGCATTATGACTATTAAGGTATCACAGATGGAACTGGATAGAACGGCCTGTATCGGCCGTCCTGATGCAAAACCAGGTTTTTATGGTCTTTTGATTGTGAGTGATACTGGATGCGGTATGGACGAAGAAACGAAGAAAAGAATATTTGAACCTTTCTTTTCTACAAAGGGTGAAGCAGGTACAGGTCTTGGCCTTGCAACGGTTTATGGCATTGTGAAACAGCATCAGGGGAATATCTGGGTTTACAGTGAGCCGGGCAGCGGTACATGTTTTAAGATTTTTCTTCCTGCCTCAGATGTCCTGAGAACTGAAAGTGAGCAAGAAGCCGATATTATTCTGACATACCGTGGAATTGAGACAGTGCTTCTTGTAGAAGATGACGATGTAGTAAGAGATATTGCCAGAGCCATGTTGCAGCAGAATGGTTATCAGGTTATTGTTGCATCAAGTGGTGATCAGGCGTTGAAATTGATTGAAAATCATACAGGTTCTATAGATCTTCTACTGACCGATGTCATTATGCCCGGTATGGACGGAAAAGAACTGTACACAAAGCTGCAGGAAATACATAAGGAAACTGCCGTCCTGTTTATGTCCGGCTATACGGATAATATTATAACCAATCAGAGTATTTCAGATCAGGATGTACAATTTATAGAGAAACCTTTCTCTATAGAAGGCCTCACATCTATGGTAAGATCTGTGCTGGATCGGAAGAAGGCAGGGATTTCTTAGTACCGCACCACGTAAAGTAGTAACCATTTTATCAGCTTCTGCCTGACAGGCTCTTACGAAGAAAAATAATTTGCCTTATATAATTTGTTTTACAGACAATAAATTAACCCTTGTTTAATTTTTAATTCTATAGAAAAAACTAATTTTTCTTCTCCAGACCCTGCCAGGCAGAAGCTTTTTACGAATACCCTTTCACCTGTTACGCATCACCCATTAAGATACAATCTTCTCTGCAGCAGATATGGTATTCCGTAAAAGCATCGCTATAGTCATAGGTCCTACTCCTCCCGGAACAGGCGTTATGGCAGAAGCTTTTTTTGATACCTCTTCAAATGCTACATCTCCCACCAGTTTTGTACCTGATTTTGTATTACTGTCAGGAAGCCTGTTTATACCTACATCTACCACTACTGCTCCTTCTTTTACCATAGAGGCTTTTATAAATTCAGGTTTCCCCAGAGCAGCAATGATTATATCTGCCTGAAGGGTATGGTGTTCCAGATTTTTAGTTTTCGAATGACATACTGTTACAGTTGCGCCGATTTCTTTGCGAAGCAATATGTCAGCCATTGGTTTACCCACTATTTTACTTCTCCCTATTATTACAACATGTTTACCAGTTACTTCTATACCGCTTTCCCTGAGCATAATATATATTCCGTAGGGAGTGCAGGGGAATACGACAGGGTTCTCACTGAAGAGTTTTCCTGTATTTGCCGGATGAAGACAGTCTACGTCTTTTGATGGATTTACTGCTTCTATAATCTTTTCTTCTGAAATATGTGGAGGCAGCGGTAATTGAACTAAAATTCCATGAATTTTTTTATTTTTGTTAAGCTCTTCTATTGTCTTTAATAAATCTTCTTCTTTACAGTCTTCAGGAAAGAGATATTCCTGTGAATCCATTCCTGCTTTTTCACAGGCTTTTTTCTTTCTGTCTACATATACCCTTGATGCAGGATTGTTTCCTGCCAGTATGACTGCAAGACATGGCTTTATGCCGGTTTTCTTTATAAAATCTGTGGCTTTTTCTTTTATTTCTTCTGTTATTTTGTTTGCAATAAGTTTACCATGGAGAATTTTTGTCATTTTATAAGACCTCCCTTTAGAATTAAGTCGTAATGCTTGATGTGTAATGCGTGATGCGTGTGAATATGAATAACAGTTATTTTATCTGTAATTAAACAACAGAAATCCTGCATAATTCCTCAAGAGAAACTTCTCTTAAAGTGTCTGCAATCATATCTGCTTCTGTTAATTTTTCGGCGGGAAAACTTGTAGTAAGTCCGATACAGTACATAGATGCTCTTTTTGCCGCTGTTATGCCATAGAGAGAATCTTCAATTACAATACAGTTTTCCGGGTTTACTCCGAGTTTTCTGGCTGAAGCAAGGAATATATCAGGCTCAGGTTTTCCTTTTTTTATATCTTCACATGATATTATAGTCTTAAAGTAACCCTTAAGTCCACCTTCTGAAAGATTAAAATTAATTTTTTCCGGTGTCCCTGATGATGCCACACATATGGCCAGGTTTAATTCCAGAGCTTTTTCTATAAATTCTACAGTGCCGGGAAAGGTTCTCAACTTGCCTTTTGCAAAATTATAATATTCTTCTTCTTTCTCCAGAGCTATTTCATCTATATTTCCGGTAAAGGAATATTTGTCGAAAAAGAATTTTATTGCATCAGATGAATTTTTTCCTACGATTAATTTAAAATCATCTTCTATAGTTACTCCTCTTTTTGCAAGAACAGGTTTCCATACTGCACAGCTATATGGTTCAGAATCTACAAGAACTCCGTCACAATCAAAAATTATTGCTTTTACTTCCATTAATATTATCTCCAATTCAAAAATTTTTGCTATTATATCATGGAGGTAAAAAAAATAAAAGGTTGATTTGAGTAACACAGAAAAACTCCATTATATCCAGAAACGAAAAAAACGGACAGAGATTTTCAGATGCCGGGCAGGAACAGGAAGATTTTATCGAAGAATATGCTGGACTTACATGGCAGGAATATTTATCGGAATAGAACGATGAAGGAGATGGCGTTATGATGGATATAGAATATGCTATACAATGCCTTGAAGAGATGGAAAGACAGGAAAAAGAAAAGCAGAATGCATGGGAAAATCTGGATAAAGATAATATAAGTAAAATTGAAGAATTTTGTAATACATATTACCCTGATCTTACAGAAGAAGAAGTGTTTGAAGAATACAAAGAAAATGAACTTGACCGGAAGGAAGAGGCAAAAAAGCATGATAATTCAATGAGACTTTCTTTTTATCAGTTAAAAGAAAAAGGAGAAACAGTGATATCTGACGGGGCACTCGATATATACATAAAATTTTTTCAAAAAAATAATATAAGTGAAGATAAATACAGATTAGAAAGAGAATGTTTTTTTTGCGGGAAAAGTTTTATCTATAAGATAAATAATAATTTTTGTAATGAAAATTGTAAAATTTTATATGAAAACTTTAAAGGAGCTATAGAAAGAATTGAACGTGACCATTGCCAGAGAAAATGGAATGGAATGAATAAAAAAAAGTCCTTATCTTTACGTACTGAAGCAATGGAAAAACTTGAAGAAAAAATAGCTCCGGAAATAAGAAATATCCTGAAGAAATCAAAAAAAGCAAAGGAACAGGTAAAAATCATACTTACAGATACTTCGGTAGAATTACTTGAACCTGAAGAAGAAGTAATTATTTTTGATGATGAATTTTATAAAAATTATTTAATAGAAGCTATAAAAAACTACATGGACATGGAAGAGTTTTACGAACAACAAAGAGAACAGGAAGAACAAAGATATAAATTATGGCAGGAAGAATGCAGACTGTCAGGCCAGGGAGAATATACCTGTGTGGAATGCGGGCAAACTTTTTTACTGGCTAATTTAATAGCAGAAAACCATTATTATGACGTTTACTGTAAGAGGTGTTTATATAAAGAAGAAGAGGAATATATTGAGAATATTGAGAAAACTGAAGAGGAACAGGAAAAAATTATAAAAAAAATAAGAGAAAGAATAGGCCGTGAGGTTGTTCATGGTTTTGGTATATCAGAGAAATACTTCAAAAAGTGCCACAGTATGATTGAAAAAGAAGAAATAATAAAACAGGTAGTGAGTGAATACAGCCGGTACAGAAATGAGAATAATGAGCAGTTTTGGAAGGAATTAGAGGAAGAAATAGGGTCTGAAATTTTCTGTGAAGAAGAAGAAAAAGCCGGAGGGAATTTAGATGATAAATATAGTTTTGATGAAATAGAAATATTGGAATAAAAGGTAATTAGATTCCTGGCAGGAAGTAGAAGAATGTTCTGCTTCCTGCCGGGTAATCATTATTTGTTTATTTTTTCTTCAAATACTGGTCCGAGATCCGGGTTCAGGAGAAATCTTCCTATTAAAAGGCTCTGTCTGTCAGTTGTTTCTTCTGTCTTTTTTGTTCCTATCTTCTGGAGTTTTTCAACGATGGTGTCTCTTTTTATTTCATAATCCTTATCATTCA
>DAIOEN010000384.1:0-4547 GCA_036746235.1 Vulcanimicrobiota bacterium
ACTATGTGACTGTTCATAAGATTTGTTACTTTTGTATTTAACAGATATAACGGTATTTCAATATTCCCGTCTTTTTCTATGAGTTCCACAAGTTTATTAAATAAGCTTTCCTTTATATAGCTTTTTTTCTTATCACCAAGGATATGTTCCCATTCTTTTTTGAAATTTTCCTTTAACTCGTCAATACTTTTAAACTGAGTATTTTTCTGGAGAAATTCATCTGTAAGTTCAGGGAGAATAACTTCCATAATAGAATTTAAGCTGACATCGTAAGAAACTTTCTTTTCATTTTCCGTAATGGTAAATTCTCTTGTTTCATCTAACTTCATGCCTTCCATTTCCTTCATTATGGAAGGATCTATGGAATGTTCTTTAAAAAAAGTCCTCTTTCTGTTTGTATCTCCTTTAAGCTCCTTACCGTCAGAGTCAAATTCGGTAACATTCATGGTGAAATCTACAAAATCCCCTGCCTGAAGGCCTCTATCTTTTATTTCCTTTGTTTCTGCAAACTGGGTTTTGAAAACTTCGAGACTTTCTTCTACCTGTTTGTCATTGATATTATATTTATCTTTTTCTATTTCTATCTGAATTGACTTATAATCAGGAGTTGATACAGAGGGTTTTACGTCTACTTCTGCGGTGAAAACCATAGGATTTCCTTCTTCTATTTTTTTTATGTCCAGTTCCGGCTCACCTAGAGGGAAAATATCTGTTTCTTTTATGGCCTGTGTATAGGCTTCTGCCATCAATAAATTACATGCTTCATCTGAGATTAAATCTTTTCCTATAGCTCTTTCAAGTATTTTTCTCGGTACTTTTCCTTTCCTGAACCCGGGTATACTGGTTTTCTTGCTCAGTACATCATAGGCTTTATTAAAAGCACCTGTAACCTTCTGTGTTTCAACTTCAATATTTAATAGGACACGACTTCCTGGTAATTTATTTACTGTAACTTGCATAATTTTCCCTCACAATTTTATAAGCTTTTAGCTATCAGTTCTCAACTAACAGAAAAATTCACGATTATAACTGGATGCTGATTGCTGATTGCTGATTGCTATTTATTAAAAATAGAGCGGAAGACGAGACTTGAACTCGCGACCATCTGCTTGGCAAGCAGATGCTCTACCACTGAGCTACTTCCGCTTATTGAAATTCTATTAAATTATCTTCATGGGCGAGGAGAGATTTGAACTCTCACGGGGTCACCCCCACAAGATCCTAAGTCTTGCATGTCTGCCTTTCCATCACTCGCCCTTAATTCGGGGTGAGTGGTGAGTGGTGAGTGGTGAGTGGTAATACAATATTTTTGCTCACTGCTCACTGCTCACTGCTCACTGATAATAGGCCGTACAGGATTCGAACCTGTGACACCCTGATTAAGAGTCAGGTGCTCTACCGACTGAGCTAACGACCCAAAAAATTGATATTCTTTAAAGAGTAATGCGTAATGCGTGAGTGTTCTACATTACGTATTACACATTACGCATTACGCATCACGCATTACGTCCTGGTAGGCCGCACAGGGCTCGAACCTGTGACACCCTGATTAAAAATCAGGTGCTCTACCACCTGAGCTAGCGACCCAAAAATTTTCTCTAGACGCGCCCGAAGGGATTTGAACCCCCAACCGGCGGATCCGAAGTCCGACGCTCTATCCGTTGAGCTACGGGCGCCTGAACCTCTGGGGCGAACGATGGGATTTGAACCCACGACTTCTGGTTCCACAGACCAGCGCTCTAACCAGCTGAGCTACGCTCGCCATATCCCGCGCCCAAGAGGATTCGAACCTCTAACCTACGGATTAGAAGTCCGTTGCTCTATCCGTTGAGCTATGAGCGCTCTTCTATCGGGGCGAGAGGATTTGAACCTCCGACCCCATGGTCCCAAACCATGTGCTCTAGCCAAGCTGAGCTACGCCCCGTTCTTTACAGTAAACAATAGTATACTGAAAAAAAAATAGATTGTCAAGGTTTTATATCGTATTTTTTTGATAAAAAATCAGCAAGCTTCGTAAAAGCCTGTGCTCTGTGGCTTATCCGGTTTTTTACATCAGGCGAAAGCTCTGCCATAGTGGATTTCATGGAAGGGATATAAAAAATGGGATCGTATCCGAACCCGTTATTGCCTGAAGGGGAAAAAGCGATCATTCCTTCACATATTCCCCTGAAAAATTCAGTTCGCCTGTCAGGCCAGACAAGGGATGCAACACATATAAATCTGGCAGTTCTTTTTTCTTCCGGCACATCTTTCATCAGGGAAAGGACTTTTGAATTTTTTTCCCCATAAGTTGCTCCCGCCCCTCCGAACCTTGCAGATAGAACTCCCGGCATACCGTCCAGTGCATCAATTTCCAGACCGGAATCGTCTGCCACGCAGAGTTTGCCTGTATAATTAACCAGTGCACTCGCTTTGATCCAGGAATTTTCGTCGAAAGTATTACCTGTCTCAGGAACATCGGGATAATCTTCATCGTCACATGTCCGGACATCCCAGTCCAGAGGAGCAAGTATATGGGATAACTCTTCCAGTTTGTGTTTGTTTTTTGTAGCAAGTAAAAGCTCTTTGTTCACTTTTTTCATAAATACGTGACGCGTAACGCTTAACGCGTAACGGGTGGCAGGTGTTGCCTGTCACTTATCACAGTTCACCTCTTGTTTTTTTTATATTATTTATAGTCCCCCATGGGCGCATGGCCGTGGGCCCATATTTTTTCGCGTCACCCGTCACGCGTCACGCGTTACGAATATATCAGAAATATCCGGTCCCAGAATTTCTTTCTGTTTTTCAATGAGTAAAGAAATACCTCTTTTCCCCGTTGTAAGTAAACTCTGAAGCTGCACTTCCGACAGAGGACGCCCTTCTGCAGTAGTCTGTATTTCTACAATCTCTCCGAAAGAAGTCATGGCAAGGTTAAAATCTACATCTACTGTTGAATCTTCTTCATAATTCAGATCCAGTAATTCTTCACCGTCTTTTAATCCCACACTTACTGCTGCAACATAACTGCGCAGTGCTCCCTTACCTGTATCTTTTTCTTTTATGAGATATTTTATGGAATCACAGAGAGCTATAAATGCACCTGTAATAGCAGCTGTTCTTGTGCCTCCGTCTGCCTGTATTACATCACAATCCAGTGTTATAGTTCTTTCTCCTATGGCTTTTAAATCTACTACCGATCTCAGAGTTCTTCCTATGAGCCTCTGTATTTCACTGGATCTTCCTGATGAAGAACGTCTGTTTCTGTTCTGAGTTGCCCTGGGGAGCATTGCATATTCTGCAGTTAGCCACCCTCTCCCTCCTCCTTCTTCTTCTATGAAAGAAGGAATTTTATCTTCTACGGAAGCAGTACATATTACCTTTGTGTTTCCCATTTCTATCAGAGCCGAACCTTCGGCATATTTGATGTAGTTACGTATTATCTTTACAGGACGAAGTTCACTGGTTTTTCTACCGTCTTTTCTTTCCATAAATAACTCCTTTCAAAAGTTTAAAGCGTCTACTGTGTAGACGCTTTAAAAAATAAAAAAATATATAATTGCTTCAGGCTTCTACAGGAACAGGGGAAAGATCTATTTCCGTAACATTTGGAATGGAACATCCAAGGAATTTTTCACCAACTGATTTGAAATGCATGGGGTCTTTACTTACGAAGTATTGATGTTCCGGAGGAATATCGTCTTCCCTTAACATATCTTTTCTGATTAAAAGTTCCTTTATTGCCTGGACTGTGTAATAAGCCGGGTCAATTAAATTAACATTACTTCCGATATTTTCCTGAATAATATCTCTGAGGAACGGATAATGGGTGCAACCAAGGACAAGAGTATCTATTTTAACCCTTTTCAGATCTGTCAGATATTCGTCTACTATCCTTTTGGCTCTCCTGGAAGTCACTTCTCCTCTTTCAACGAGAGGAACCAGTTTCGGGCAGGCCTGAGCGTAAACATTGCGAACCCCATCAAGACTTGTTATAACTCTTGAATAGGCATGACTGACAATTGTAACGTTTGTGCCTATTACTCCTACTCTCTTGTTTCTGGTAGCTTTAATTGCTGCCTGTGAACCTGGCAGTATAACTCCCAGTATATCGAATTCATATTTACCCCTGATTTCTGGCAGCACGACAGCAGAAGTTGTATTGCAGGCCATTACTGCCAGTTTTATATGCTTTTCTCTTAAAAATTCTAATATTTCTGTAACATAAGTCTTCAATTCAGCAGGTGATTTTGAACCATAAGGTACATGAACCGTATCACCGAAGTAATAGATCTCTTCATTAGGTAATTGCGAAAAAATCTCGGCAGCTACTGTTAATCCTCCTACTCCTGAATCAAAAAGGCCTATCGGTCGGCTATTCGCCACTCTATCACCACCACCTTGTTGTTTTTTCTCCCTAAACTATTCATACAACACCTTTATATATAACGAGGAGTTTCTACTGAACTCTCACAATTTTCTACTTTATTTACCTGGATATCTCATGGAGAAAAAAATCTTTTCTTTTGTAAAACAAAAATATATCCCTTTATCTTCTAGAAAAAAAA
>DAIOEN010000385.1:0-4531 GCA_036746235.1 Vulcanimicrobiota bacterium
AAAACATACTTAACAGTGTAATTAAAAGCCCTGTAATAGATACGATACATATACCGGCTATTCCTCCCGGAATTAAACGTGGTGCGAATTTTTCTTTCTTTTTTATTATAAGGAGAGATATAAACATATAAACATAGGGAATAAAGGTTACAATTACTGTCATGTCTACAAGCAATGTATAGGCTTCTTTAACGGTTGACCCTGCAATGGCCATGATAATAAATATGGAAGAAATAGCTCCCTGAAACAGAATTGCTACATAAGGAGTATGCCATGTGGGATGAATTTTACCGAAAGAAGAAGGGAGGAAATTATCAATACCTGCTACAAATGGAATTCTTGCAGAGCCTGAAAGCCATGCTCCTGTTCCTCCAACTCCCCCAAGAACGATAAAAATTGCAATAATACTCGTAATGAGAGGAAACCCTGTTTTTAATTCCACTGATTTTATTGCCTGAAGAAGACCTGTTATAACACTTATTTCTTCCCTGGGAAGTGCAGACAGCAGAGATAAAGTACCTGCTATATATATAAAGGCTATCATTATTCCTGAAATAACTATAGCTGACGGTAAATTCTTTGCCGGTTCCTTTATCTCATCACCCATGACAGAAGCAAGTTCAAGACCGGCAAAACCGAAACATAGAGTGGAAAAAAAGGCAATCATTTTTATATTTCCAAAATCAGGAATAAAATCTTTAACAGAGAATGGATTGGCAAAACCAAATTTCCATGTAATAAAAGAACCGGCACATATGAGAACTACTATGGGCATCCATGTTGCTATAGCACCGAGATTTTGAACCCATTTCCCTGTTTTCATGCCTACAGTGTTCAGTATTATGGCAACCCACAGTATTACAAGACAGAATATGAGATTATAAAATCTGTTTTTTTCCAGGTAAAGAGTAGAGTCGCCGAATATATAAACAGACGAACCTGCCATATAAATAAGAAGTGTGGGGTAATAGATGAGATTGGAAGTCCAGTAGCACCATCCGCATATGAAGCCATGAAATTCTCCGAAGCCATGTTTCACCCACTGGTATATACCACCCTCAGAAGGATATATGCGGGATAGTTCCATTACAGTAAGTCCCTGCGGTATAAAAAAAAACATCGCAGCAAGTATCCACAGAGTAAGGGAAGACATCCCTCCTGCCGCTGCATTTGAAATCCACCTGAGTCCTACAATGGCGGCAATATTAAAAAATATAAGATCCCTGAGACCAAGTTCTCTTCTCAGATCCATTTTTCTTCACAGGGAAAAGGAAATCTGTAAAAGGCATGTAAAGTTTTGCCGTTTATAACAAAAAGTGAAGATTCTCCGGTTAATTTTTTAAAGTCTTCAAAATATTTAAAATCCATGTGAAGACTGTAAGGAACTCCTTTTTTTACAGTTTCCGGAGATTTAAGGTCAGGCCATCCCTCAGGCCAGGGAGTTCCTTTTTCATCTCCGAAGGGGCAGAAGATAATCTGAAATTTTTCCGGTGTCCATTGAGTGGCTTTAGAATTATTATAAGAAATAATTTTATCGAACATATTAAGAAAAGCTTTCGGTGCATGTTCTCTTGCTTTTTCATCATTTCTCAGGTTTGCATAAAGCTGGGCTATTTCCCTCTGACCATCTTTGAATAGATAGATGGTATTTTCGACTTTATCATCAATTGTAACAGCTTCACAGTAAAGATGAAATTCCTCCAGATTTTTGTCCCAATCAAGGGAAGCTATGAAATCGTTTTTTTCTTTTTCCGACAATATGGCAGATAAATAAGAATCATGTTCTTTCCTGTATATAACCAGACCGTCATCATAGAGAGCAAAGGTGGCAGTGTTTGCTCCTATAGTTTTCATAAATGGATCTTTTTCCATTAATACTACAAGAGGCTGTCTTTCTGAAGCAAAGGAAGGCGTTATAAAAGATATCATTAATAATATAAGAAAACATAGGTTGCACATAAAAAAGCTCCTTTATCTAAAATTATACGAAATAGTTCAGCAGTCAACCAGTTATAAATTCTTTAAAGCACGATTCATAATTCCAATAAAAGCTGACTGCTGATAGCTAAAAAATTATTCTTCGTATTCCAGGAATTCCGGATCAATCTTTCTATAGTCTATAACTCTGGTAGTGGTCGGGAATTCATATCCGTTAAAGATCTGATCTTTATAATAATTATAGGATTCCTTCATTATATCAATAGATTCACTGACATATTTAGCTTCCTCGCTCTCAGGTGGCAGGGTCTGTAGCTCTTTTTCCATAGAAGCAATTTTATCTTTAAATCTTTTCGGGTATGCAATATACTCTCGGAAGGTTTCGGCAAAATGTTCTTTAAAGTTTTTCCTTGAGTATTTTTCTGCCTTTGCACCGTCTTTCATCCAGGGATGGGATTCTACATAGGCATCACACCTGTCCCATACTGTTCCCGTTGCATCATCTGCTATATTATCAGGATCATGGCCATTTAACGTTGCATCTGCTTCTAAAGTATCTGCTCTTACTGTTATATCTCTGCCTCTGGAGTCTAAAATCGGAGGATAGGGACTTTCTCCTTCTACATCGGGTTTTAATGCATCATGGGTGGCATGACCGTATTCGTGGACTGAAGTAAGTATCATAGTCTGAACTGGAAAAGGTTTATCTGTTTTTGTAAAACGGTATATTACTATATCTTTAAGCATTGGAGAATATCTTCCTGCCGCTCTTCCGTTAGGATCTTTTGCTTCAACGGACAGAGGCAGATTTACAGGTCTCTTATTTTTCGGCATTTTAGTCACAACTACTTCCATGCCTTTCATTAATTGTATCTGTTCCTGGTCTGTCATAAGCTCTGAAGGACAGGAAAATTTTATACCCATCTCTGCAAGCCTGTTTTTCCCGGCAATTAATTCAGGATTTATTGTACCAGGCAGAGAAGCGACTTCTCCAGGTTTATAGGTATCTATCTGTTCAGGCGCTTTTGAAATTTTCTTCTGTGAACCTGATAAAGAAACCGATTTCGCCCCCTGTGTATTGTAAGTTGCTTTTATATCTGACATGAAGAATTCCCCTTTACTGTTAAAGTGTTAATAATATTATAAAGTAAATTCGTGAAAAGTAAAGTATTTATGATGATTTCAGCCAAAGGTTAACATGTTGTTAACAAATTACTGATTTAAATATCTATTACTTATGCTCATTTCAGTATTGTAATTTTAAAATCTGACTTTTTATGTTATAATACAGACAATTTTTTAGACTATCATAATTTTTGTGTAAACCTGAAAGGTTATTTTATGGCGATTTTCCACAGAACACCTTTTCCTCTTATTTTTTGTAAGCGTTCAGCTATCAGCAGACAGCAGTCAGCTTTTACAGGAATTACATAATAAATATCGTTAAATATTTTTTCAGACTGATTTATACAGTCAGGCTTTCTAAGTACCGTAACAGGTAAAAAGGTATCCGTAAAAAGCTTCTGCCTGGCAGACCCTGGAGAAGAAAAATTAGTTTTTTATATAGTATTAAAAATAAGGGTTCATTTATTGTCTGTAAAACAAATTATATAAGGCAAATTATTTTTCTTCGTAAGAGCCTGTCAGGCAGAAGCTGATAAAATGGTTACTAATTTACCTGGAGCGGTACTAAGTTTTAGCTGATAGCTAACTGCTGAAAGTTTACTATTTTTTAAAGGAGTTATTTATTGTGTTAGATGTTCAGAACCAGCAGGACAATAGAAATATAAATATTCAGAGAGTGGGAATAAAGAAAGTGCATCTCCCTCTTCAGATTCTGGAAAAATCAGGTAATTATCAGACAGTTACGTCAGAGATCTCTCTGTGTGTGGATCTATCTGAAAATTTTCGCGGCACCCATATGAGCCGCTTTATGGAAATACTCCATAGATGGAGTAAAGAGAAGATGTCAAGCAGAGAAATAAAGATTATACTTGAAGAGGTTTTAAGCAAACTTAATGCTTCCAGATCTGAGATTTCTGTAAAATTCAGATATTTTATGGAAAAGCCTGCACCGAAAAGCCAGATAAGGGGTCTTCTTGATTATCTCTGCGAATTTAAAGGACTTTATGACAGTAATTCTTTCCGGTTTATTCTTGGAGTGGAAGTGCCTGTTACAACAGTATGCCCCTGCAGTAAAGAGATTTCAGAATATGGTGCTCATAATCAGAGAGCTATCGTAAGAGTAAATATTGAATATCTCCCGAATGAGTTTATATGGATTGAAGATCTCATTTCAGATATTGAAAAAACAGGAAGTTCAGAACTTTTTCCTATTTTAAAGAGAAGTGACGAAAAGTATATAACTGAAAGTGCCTATGAAAATCCAAAATTTGTTGAAGATGTTGTAAGAGATATTGTGACAATACTCAGGCAGGATAAACGGTTGTACCGGTTTGAAGTGGAATGTGAAGCTTCCGAATCAATACATAACCACAATGCCTTTGCCTGTCATAGAGAAGATATTAATTACCTTAGCAGGTAAAAGAGTATCCGTAAAAAGCTTCTGCCTGGCAGGCTCTGGAGAAGAAAA
>DAIOEN010000386.1:0-4520 GCA_036746235.1 Vulcanimicrobiota bacterium
ACTGGGAGTAATGCCACATACGGAAGAAATAGATTTTACCTATGTAGACTGTGCTGTGAAAGCAATATGTCTTTTATATGACAGGAAAAAGCTTCTGAATGAAACATTTCACATTACAAATAATAAAAAGATAAATCTTTCTTCTGCTTTAACAGAAGCTATGCTGAATATTGATATATGTCCGTCAGGGAAATTTATTGATTATCTCTATGAAAACTATGATAATCCTCTATTTAAAACTGCTATAGAAAATATTATGCTTCATAAAGGGTGGCTCAGCAGTGAAGAGATAAATATAGAAATTCTGTCGCTAAAAACCGATGTAATACTGGCGAAACTGGACTTTCAATGGCCTGTTCTGGATGTGACAAAGATGAAACCTGTGATTACGAGAGCTCTTTCTGAAAGGATAAATCTTCTAAAAGACATTCCTCTTTTCTCCGGGCTTTCAGAAGAAGACCTTTCCGTATTTGCCGGCCTGGCAAAAGAGGAATATTATTATGATGAGACTGATATACTGTGGGAAGGCGATGTGGACAGAAGGTTTTATGTTATTGTTGACGGTTTTGTGGAACTTATGAAATATTCAAAGGCCGGATGGCTCGGAACCCTCAGAGTAATGGGCCCGTCCAGTTTCTTCGGCGAATGCAATATATGGGATGAAAGTCCCTCCTGCATAACTGCAGAAGTATTTATGGGTGATGCCCATGTCATGTCTTTTAAAGGTGATGATTTTATAAAACTTCTGGAAAAATATCCTGCATTTTCTGTTTCTTACGTAAATGCAGTAACTGATAAGGTGAAAAAACTCGAAAGTATAATGATAGAGTTCGGGTAGGGGCACCCCCCCTGTGGTTGCCCATTGGAAGGGCAGGCAGAGGCGCCTGCCCCTACTCATTTTTTAGTGTTAATTTTGACGTTATCAGATGTTTTTCTCCGAGATATTTGACGCTCATTACGGTAATATCGTCTGACTGGGGGGCACCTTCCGAGAATTTTTTTACTTCCTCAATTACTGTTTTAACTGATTTTTCAGGTGTGAAATCTTTAATTTTTATCAGTATGTCCTCAAGCCTCTGGTCTGAAAATATCTCTCCTTCTTTGTTAAATGCTTCTGTCACTCCGTCTGTATAAAGGAATATACCGTCACCTATATCAAGGGTCAGGGTTTTGTAATCTACTCCGCTGAAGGCACCTAGAGCCGGGCCGTTAACTGTTTCCAGTCTTTTTAAGGTACCGTCGTTTTTAATAATATAAGAAGGATTATGGCCGGCATTACAGTAATGAAGTTCCCCTGTTTTTGTATCCAATACGCCGTAAAACATGGTAATAAACATATTCATATAATCTTCACTACATATGAGTTCATTTACATGTCTCAAGCAATCTCCCGGTTCGTGACCTTTCATGGCAGTAGAAGTTGCTTTCAGAAAAGAACGGCTTATTGCCACGAACAATGCTGCAGGAACTCCTTTCCCTGAAGCGTCTCCTATTACAAATCCCAGACGATCATCATCTATAAAGGCAAAATCGTAAAAATCTCCTCCTACCTCCAGGGCAGGTATGATATTTGCAAATATGTCTATTTCTTTTCTTTCAGGGAATGCGGGGAAGGTTTGAGGTATTATGGACATCTGAATCCTGCTGGCCACCTTTATTTCATTGGCTATTCTTTCTTTTTCTGCAGTAACCTTCTCATTTTCTTCTATGTATTTTTTCAGATCATCTATCATCGTATTGAAAGATAATGCAAGTGTTCTTACTTCATAGGTAGATGTTGTTACAGATATTTTCTGGTCAAGTTCTCCTTTTGCCACTCTGTGTACGAATTCTGCCAGATGTGCGACAGGGCGGGTAATGGAATTTGACAGGAGAATTATAATTATCAGGAGAAGAGAAAGCCCTATAATACCTGATAAAAGCTTATGGTTTCTTATAGTAGTTACTTCTTCCATTATTTCGTCATAGGGGTAAACAAATCCTATGCAGAAATTTCCGTTTCTTATGGGATACAGATGGATCCATGAGTCTTCTCCGTTATATGGTTCATTGACTCTTACAAAGGTGTATAATTTTTCTGCTGCTCCTACACGGGTGTCCTTTCTTAAAAATACATAATCTATCCAGTTAGCCCCGTCCTGTCCGATAATTTTATCTGCCTCTTTGTTCTTAATGCCCAGTCCGGCCAATTCTTTTCTCAGGTCTTCTTCAGAAAAGGTTCTGTGTTTCAAAGAATTTATATAGTCTGAATTAAATTCATATATGTCTTTTAATTTATCTTTAACTATATTTATAGTTATATCATTAACGGGATAGTAACCTTCTCTGTCTTTCTGGCATTGATCAAGAATTTCTGTGATTTCCTGGTCGTTAAAAGTCAGATTGCTAAATTTTTCTTTCACATCAGGACTCTTTGTTTTTTCTTCTACAAATTTTATATCGGCAATATATTTATCTTTCAATATATTTTGTAGCATAGTTCTGGCTTTATCATTGATTTTATACCGGGGTAAAGTATCCAGTATTCCTCTAATCCACTCTTTATTAAAGTCAAATACTGTCAGTTTCTTTTTCAGTTCTTCCTCTGAAATTTTTCCGTCTCCGAGTGATTCTATTGTTTTTATAACAGGGTCATATCTGTCGTTCAATTCCTTTATTAATATATCTCTTGATGCATTATCTATAACAAAGAAGTTCTTCTTATCTTTTTTCAGATGACTTAATATTTCCGGAATGAATTCTTCGTCAATGCCTTCAAATTTAAATTTTTCTGCCAGTTCTTTTTCCGATATTTTTCCATCTTCAAGTGATTCTATTGCTTTTTTTATGGAACTATATATATCAGTTACTTTATTTGTTAATATATTTTTAGACGTATCATTTATTATAAACTGTGCTATCCCTTCTCTTGCAAAGAGATCCAGAATATATGTAATTTCACCTTTAAGCCCCAGTTTTTTTAATTCACCTGTAAGTTCTTTTTTGGAGATCCTTCTGTTCTCTATGAGAAGTTCTATAGATTTTATTTTATCAGAAGACATAGTACCTTTTAACATGTCCAGCGTATTATCATTGAGTAAAAACCATGGCATTTCTTTTTTCTCGGAATAATTGATAATTGTTTCAATATCCTGGCCGGTAAAGCCTGAACTGCTTAATATTTCCTTCAGATCATTTCCGGAAAATTTTTTATTTATCAATGATTTTATAATACTCAATTGAGCAGGTTTAATTGTTAATTTATCTACAGTTGTCTGATTGATTATGTACCACAGATATGGCTCCGTTAAATTCTCTTCTGCCAGTTCTTTTTCTTTTGCTATAGTCATTTGAATGAACATTTTACTGGCAAGAGAATTCTTATTGAATTTATCATTATTAATATTAGAAATATTATTAAGTATTTTAACTGCAGGAGAATTAGTGCTGGCAGAATCTTCACCGGTAAATATCATATTAATCTCTTTATCATTGAAAAACAGGTTTTTGAGTGTCTCTGCCAGTTCTGATTTAACAAACCTCTTCTTCTTTAATCCTTCCAGAGCTTTTAGTTTTTTTTCAGCAATCTTCCCTTTCATTTTTTCTACAGTCTTATCACATATTTCAAACCAGTCCTCAGGAAAAGCAACCAGTAATCCTTTATTGCTTACTATAAAAGCATAACCTGTTTTGGCAAGAGTGATGTTATTTATTTCTTCTGTTAGTTTAAGTAATGCAATATCGGAAGTTGTAACACCACTTACTCTGTTGTTTATTTTAAATTTTGTTGCATATGTTACCATAAAAACATTGACACCTGTATCCAGATAAGGATCTATCCATACAGGAGTGTCTGACTCTACAGGCAGTCTGTACCAATCCTGAGAGAAATAATCATATTCGTCATTGCCGAGTACTACAAATGCAGGTTTGTTACCTCTGGGATCACTGAAATAATAATAAGGGGCAAAGTATTTTCTATCTTTGTAAAAACTATTTGGTTCAAAAGCAATGCATGTGCCGAATATATAGCTGTTTTTCTCCAGTACCTCTTTAAGATAAGTTTCAATAGCTTTTTCATCCTTGTTTTTTAATAATTGTTCAACAGCTACGGCATTCATAACAGGTATAACTGCTGCTTTTGAAAATTGTTCGTCAATTTTTTTTGCCTGATATCCTGCAAATGTTTCACCTATTGCCTTCATACTTGTCATTACCTGATATTCATTGAAATAAAAATTTATAGCTAAAATAAGTGAGAATAATAATACAGTAGTGCCCCATATATATACGATCATTTTCAATTTTAATGTTCTTTTCATTTTTCATAACTCCCTATATGTTAAGGTTAAAACCCAGTTCGGCAGAAAGGTTTCTTATTCTTTCCATAATTTTATTTTTTCTTCCTCCTGTTGCAATCACAGGTTTTCCTGATTGAATATAAACAGGTATAAGGCTTATATCTGATAATTTTTCATGTTCAAAGATACATTGAAGAATTATTGTTTCTCTTGAAGCTTCATCTGACGGGTTAAAAACAA
>DAIOEN010000387.1:0-4499 GCA_036746235.1 Vulcanimicrobiota bacterium
CTATCAGGATCCGAGAGAAACCAAATATTTTGGCTTTAAAGGCCATTATAATATAAAGGAAAATATTAAGATATACGGTGAATTTGCCGGTACCAGATTTAATATGAATATGAACAATGGTGAAACCCCTATAGGTAAAGGTTATCTCGGTAATATAGGAGCCCAGGTGAAACTGGATAATTTACAGTTCTACGGAGAATATGATTATACTGCTCCCAATTATGATCCTTTCTCTTATCATCAGACATGGCTCAGAGCCTATACGGATGGTTATCATGCGGGATGGGACTGGAAATACGGCCAGAGATGGGGCAATGCCGTAAGATTTGGAAAATTCAGAGCAAACAGGCAGGGATTTGAAGGCGGTCTGTCTTATAAGTTTGAAAAGGGAGATGTCTACGGAGATTTCAGCTATTTAAAACAGATAGAACCTACAAGAAATACGCTGGATGAAAATAATTTCAATATCGATCCTCTTACAGGATTGAACAGAGCCAATACCTATGGAAATCAGGATTCGATATTCCGTTATGCTTCCGATAGCAAAGGCAGTGAAATCTACGTAAGGGTAGGAGGCAGATATGATGCATGTGAAAAAATTCATATCTGGGGTATGTATGATTATGAGAATTTCCAGAGAGATTATGCTGCAGCAACAGTCGGAAGGGTGTCAGATAATAAGACTGATTATTCCTACCATTTTGTTAATACAGGTGTTACCTATGATCTTACAGATAATTTTTCCCTTCAGGGAAATCTGGAATATTATAAAGCAAAAGGTATAAAAGACAATGGCGGAAATATAGAAGAATCTCAGCTTATACCGGGTGTTTCTACACAGTACAGATTCAGTGATACCACATCGTGGATACTGGATTATAAATTTTATTCCGTTAAAGATGACACAAGGCCTGCCGACAATAACTGGGATTATACTGCAAACAGGCTTGTTACAAGACTTGAAGTTAAATTTTAATTGGAGGTTATTATGATGAGTAATGAAAATCTGGATACAAAAAGATGGCTAATAGCAGTAGCAGCTATTATTATACAGCTATGTCTGGGCACAGTCTATGCATGGTCTGTATTTAAAGGACCTTTAATGAGCCCTGCCACGGGACAGTGGTTTGCTATCACTCAGGCAAATGTAGAATCCATTGAAAAAGAATGTACAAAGAAAAAAGTTGTTATTGCTCCTGAGAAATTAAAATCTTTAGATGCCCTTATGAATAATACGAAATATTCTAAAGATGAATTAAAAGGCAGGTTGACTGAATTAACTTTTACCGAAGATGAGATCAAACTGGTTTTAGGTACTTTAAAAAGATGGAGTGAACCATCCACTCAGACAACTTTTATGATCTGTATCGGTATGATCGGTCTTGCCGCAGCTTTCGGCGGAACCCTTATGAATATGAAAGGGCCAAGATTTGTCGCTACAATCGGAGGTATACTGTTTGGTATTGGAACCCTTGTTGCAGGTTATGCAGCACAATCAGGCAGTTTGCTTCTTCTTTACATAGGTTTCGGTTTTATAGGAGGTCTTGGAAACGGATTTGGATATATAACTCCGATAGCTACTCTGATAAAATGGTTTCCCGATAAGAGAGGCCTTGTTACAGGTCTTGCAGTAATGGGATTCGGTATGGGTGCCTTTTTTATGGGTAAAATTGCTCCCGATATGATTAATTCTATGGGTATGGCCAATACTTTTTATATATGGGGTGCTATATTCCTGGTTTTAGTAACGGCCTCTGCCCAGTTATTTAAAAATCCTCCCGCCGGGTGGCTTCCTTCCGGTTTTACTCCATCTGCAGCCAAAGGCACATCTGCCGCAGATTCTTTTACATTTAATGAAGCATTTAAAACACCTCAGTGGTTTATGCTCTGGGGTATGTTATTCCTTAATGTTTCTGCAGGTCTTGGCCTTCTTTCCCAGCTTTCTCCTATGGCACAGGAATTGTTGAAAAAAACTGTAACAGATGAAAAAGCTCTTGCCGTTGCAGGTGGCTCCATTGTTGCAATAGCATCTATATTCAACGGTCTAGGCAGACTCTTCTGGGCATGGCTCTCTGATGCTATAGGCAGAAAAAATGTTTTTATTATCATGTTTATCAGTCAGGCTATTCTTTATGTTATACTTCCTCAGATCAGCAGTACTGTTCTCTTTACCATTATTGCCTGTTACCTGCTTGCATGTTACGGCGGAGGATTTGCCACTATGCCGGCTTTTGCCGCTGACGGATTTGGTCCTGCCAATATTGCAAAAATATACGGTATCATGCTTACTGCCTGGGGTGTGGCAGGAGTTGTAGGGCCGATGGTCTTTGCCCATCCTTCACTTAAGCCAATAGCACTCTATGTGGCAGCAGGCCTTCTTGTTGTTGGTTTACTTGATGCATTAATCTATAAGAAACCTGAAAAAGCTAAATAGGATTTTTTCGATATAAAGGGCGGCTGTAAAGCTGCCCTTTATACATGTTTGAGTATTTCCACAAGACCTGTTTCCAGGTCATAATACGCTCCTACAATTTTAACCTGGCCTTTCTCTACCAGTGTATCCAGTACAGGAGGAGATGCCATTAATTTTTCTACAGCTCTCAGAATATTAAGTTTCGTTGCATTTTCATGTATATCACCTTTTAATTCCCTGGCTTTTGTAACAGAAGGAAGGAGTGAGTCGATTATGTGACTGATATTCATAGAAACCTTACCTCCTGCAATGGCTGCCTTTAGAGCCCCGCAGTTACTGTGTCCCAGTACCATAACCAGTTTTACCTTGAGATGATCCACTGCATACTCTATACTTCCTTTTATTATATCATCAAGAATATTTCCGGCCACTCTTATGACAAATAAATCTCCCAGACCCTGATCAAAAACAATTTCCGGAGGTATTCTGGAATCGGAACAGCTCAGAATAATGGCAAAAGGCTTCTGGCCAGAGATTATTTCATTCTGCCTTTCTTCTGTCTGGTTCGGATGCTGCATATTTCTTTCTGCAAACCTTTTATTACCTGTAATCAGTTTTTTTAAAGCTTCATCAGATGTAATCATAATCACTCCTTTAAAAATTTACCAGGGCAGGTACCGGTTTTAATATATAACCTCCGAGAGTCATACCGGTAATTCTCGCAATTTCCAGAGAGCTTGATGTAAAGGTTGTAAGAGATATAATTGCCGGTATTTCTGCCCTGTAAGCCTTTATTATCATATCAGATGTAATTCTTCCTGTTGTAAATATGGCAAGTTCTTTGAATTTTATATTCTTTAACAGTGCCCATCCTGTGACTTTATCGACTGAATTGCTTCTTCCAATATCTTCCATGGAAACAAGAATTTCATTTTTTACCATATGAGCCAGCATGGAACAGTGGATCCCGCCGTGTTTTTTAAACATAACTTCTCTTTGAAAGATTTCTTTCATAAGAGCAATAACGTTACTTAATTCCATATCATAATTTTTTTCTATTCTTTTAAGATTATCAAAAAGAGTGTCTCTTACGTGACCACCTCCGCATGCAGATGTCTGTAAAGGATTATAATCATTCAGATTACCTGATGAAGCTTCAGTGAGAGTCACCCATACCCTTTGCTTTTCTCCTTCGGCATCTATAGTTAAAGCCTTTATATCAGAGAGAGAATTAATGATTTTTTGATTGTACAGCCACCCTGTAATCAATTCCTTTTGATTGAAAGGAGAAGCACTCATTCCGGTGAGCACTTTCCCGTTTACATTAAGGGTTATAATAATTTCTTCCGGTACAGATAAAATATTTTCTTTCATTGTTGTGCCTCATATTAATTAGGAATGAAAATTAATTAACTGTCTCATTTTAGTTGATAGTTGAGAGTTGAAGGATTAATTCTCTCAACTATCAACCATCAACCCTCAACTTTATCCATATATATGGGACATTTATTTCTCTATCATTCCTTACTGAATTATGATTCTTGTTATTACAAAAATATCCTTTATAGTTTTTTTTAGAAGGACTTTTCAGAAAAATAATAGAATCAAATGAAGTAAAATGATATAATATGAAAAAGGAGGTCATATATGCAAAATTATATAAAAGATAAGATTGAAGAAATTTCTGCACAGTATCCTGATAAAAAATCTGCCATTATACCTGCTCTTGATATGCTTCAGAGGGAAAAGAATAATAATCTTTCTTCCGAAGATATAAGAGAAGTAGCTCACTATCTGGGAACTACAGAGAGCAGAGCCTATGGTGTGGCCACATACTATACCATGTTTAACGTAAAGCCTGTCGGAACATATCATCTTCAGGTTGATACGAATGTCCCCGGTTTTTTAACAGGTGCCGATGAAATTCTGAAGCATCTTGAAAAAAAACTTGGTATAAAGGCAGGACAGACTACTGCAGACGGACTTTTTACGCTTACTGCAGTTCAGGACCTTGGCTCATGCGGCACATGCCCTGTCATTCAGGTAAATGATATTTATTATGAAAATATGACTTTAGAGAAAACGG
>DAIOEN010000388.1:0-4485 GCA_036746235.1 Vulcanimicrobiota bacterium
TTTAAAATTTTCAGCATATCTTTTTCATAAATTATTCCTACAATATTATCAATTGTCTCTTCATAGACAGGGATTCTGGAATATCCTGTTCCTAAAATTGCATTTAAAACATCATCAATATTCTGGTTAACTTCAATACAGATCATTGAAATTCTCGGGATCATAATTTCTCTGGCTATAGTATCTCCAAAAGAGATAATACTATGAATCATTTCTTTTTCCTGTTCTTCAAAAACTCCCTGTTCCTCACCTTCTTCTACAAGAAGACGAATATGGTCCTGCGTTATGAACTGTTTATAAGGATGTTCTACATTTATACCGAGTAATTTTCCTGTAAAATTGGAAATATTTATCAACATCCAGGAAACAGGATATAAAATAAAATACATAATTTCAATAGTTCTTGCTATAGATAAAGAAAATCTTTCAATGTTATAAGTAATTATGGTTCTAAAAATTACCTCTCCTGAAAATAAAATCATCACTGACATAATAATAGTTGTAATAATAGAAATTTCGTAAGACTTCATTTTTGTATAGTAATCTATTGTATCATGTGTAATATTATCAGCTGTTAAAATTACCAGAAGGTTGGCTATTACCAGTGTTGTTAAAGAATAGGATCTTCTATCTATGAGCCTATGAAGTATATGGCTTCCATTGATATTTTTTTCTGTTAACTCTCTTACTTTCACTTTACTCAGGTAAGACAATGCAAGATTTGTTGCAGAAAGGCATCCTCCCAGTATAATTAAAATAAAAATAATTACAATTCTGGCAAGAATCTCTATTTCAGGATAAGAAAATTCCGTTTGCCCCAGAAGAGATAAAACCGGTATATCTACTGATAAAGGGGATTCCAAAATGCATTCCTCCTGTAATGGCATCCAGTCATCGGCTATAAATCGGTTACTTTATCAAGATAAAGTTTTTCTCTTTCTTTCATTTTTTCTTCATCTATATCTTCCATATGATCATAATGAAAAAGATGAAGGATGCCATGAATTACAAGCATTGCAATTTCTTTTTTATGACTGTGTCCATGCTCTTTTGCCTGTTCTATGACTTTATCTGTGGAAATAACTATATCGCCCAGTAAATTATCTATACCCGGTAATGGAATATCATTTTCTTCCCACATAGGAAAGGAAAGGACATCAGTAGGTTGATTTATCTTTCTGTAAGTAGAGTTAAGTTCTTGTATTTCTTGATTATTTACCAGTAAAAAGCTTATTTCAAAATTTAAACCTTTTCCCTCTCCTTCAAGTATTATCTTACTTATCTCACAAAAAAAATCTTCCGGTACTGTTATTAAATGTTGTTTATCCTCTATGATTATATTCATAATAGATAATTATATTTTACTTACCTCTTTTCCTTCTTTATCTCCAGATTGTTACGAAATTACTATGTTCTTTCAGTTTCCTTTTCTTTATTTTCGTAAGCTTTTATTATTTTTTTTACTAATTCATGACGAACGACATCCTGTTCATTAAAATAAGAAAAGGTTATGCCTTTTATAGAATTTAAAATATACTGTGCCTCTATGAGTCCGGAACGGCAACCGGAAGGAAGATCAATTTGAGTTATATCGCCGGTAATAACAGCTCTGGAACCATATCCCAGCCTTGTTAAAAACATCTTCATCTGTTCGGAAGATGTATTTTGAGCTTCATCTAATATAATAAAAGATGAATTAAGGCTTCTGCCACGCATAAAAGCCAGAGGAGCTATTTCTATAACACCCTTTTCTTTTAATCTCTGTATTTTTTCAAATTCCATCATATCATAAAGGGAGTCATAGAGAGGACGAAGATAGGGGTCAACTTTTTCCTGTAAATCACCGGGTAAAAAACCGAGTCTCTCCCCTGCTTCAACAGCCGGTCTGGTTAATACAATTCTTCCTACTTCTTTATTTTTAAGTGCAACTATAGCCATAGCAACAGCGAGATATGTTTTACCTGTTCCCGCAGGGCCTATTGCAAAAACTATATCATCGTGTTTAATATTCTGTATATATTTTCCCTGTGATACTGTTTTTGGCCTTAGTTGTCTTCCTCCTGGAGTAACAAGTATTATATCACTGAAAACACCTGTTAAATCACTATCAGGATTTTTGTTAAATAATTCAATAGCATATTTCAAATCAGAGGCAGTAAAATTTTTATTTACATTAAAAACTTCCTTAAGTTTAGTAAATAATCTGGCAGTTTTATCTACTTCCTCCCTGTTTCCGCTTAATAATATATCATTTCCTCTGGAAGTTATAGTAGCAGAAGTATAATTTTCAATTATCTTCAAATTTTCATTTTGAAAGCCCAAAAATCTGAATGCCTGATTATTATCACCTAAATTTAATTTTATTTGAAGCTGAATTTCCTCCAAAATAAAAAATTCCTCCTTAGTTAAAGAATTAAATAAAAATACAAAGGAAGCCCATAATTATATGAGCTTCCTTTATATTAAACCTTTATTTAGAGAGTTCTTCCTGGACAATTTCTTTAATAACATTGCCATCAGCCTGGTTACGGAAAGCAGGTATAATTACTTTCATAACTCGTCCAAAATCTTGCTTATTACTGGCTCCCAGTTCCAATAACCTGTCTTTTATAAGTTTTACCAGTTCTTCACGTGATAACTGTTTTGGAAGATAGGCCATTAAAAACTCAAGTTCCTTTTCTTCCCTGGAAACCAGATCCTCTCTTCCGCCTTCTCTGTACATCTGTATAGAATCTCTTCTCTTTTTAGCTTCAGATAGTAACAGATTTTTTAATTCTTCTTCTCCGACTTCCTTTTTCAGATTATCAATTTTATATCTCTGAATAGCAGAACGGGTATATCTTATTACAGAAAGTCTCAGCTGATCCTTTTCTTTCAGGGCCAGTTTCATGTCCTCTTCCAATTTTTTTTCTAAAGACACAACCTTTATGACTGATAAAAATATCAGCCAATGTACACCTACCTTTTAATGTAATTATAAAATTACATAGTTCTGCGATTTCTTTTACGAGCTGCTTCTGATTTTTTCTTCCGTCTTACGCTGGGCTTTTCATAATGCTCTCGTTTTTTTATTTCCGCCATTACTCCGGCTTTTTTGCATTTACGTCTGAATCTTCGTAATGCTTGATCTAAAGTCTCATCGTCCCTTACTTTCGTTTCCAAACAAATCCCCCCCTCCTAAAACATATGGGGCCCTGAGTTATATTAGTTCCGGCGATTTTATACATGCCAATTGAAAATTATATTTTCAAATAAGTTATTCTTCAAAAATTTCAATATTCCTCTTTCTCGAAAAAAGAAATTTGTCACAGAATATTCAGAGTGAAAAGCGAAAAATGAAAAGTGAAACAGTTTTCACTTTTCATTTTTCACTTTTCACTAATATATTTAAATTACAGGTCAAATTCTTCTACTAAAGTTTTACTACCGGGTATGCCATGAAGATCAAGATTAATAATTTTTCCATTAAAAACCACAACAGGAACAAGACTTCTCATTGGAGTGTGTCCTACGACTGCTCTTTCTACATTCATTTGAGACAGCATATTTTCCACCTGCTGGTTACTGAGAGGTAAAACCGGCTGCCCGCTGAATACATCATATCCCCATATTTTTCTTCCCCATGTAAATTCCATAATAGCTTCCGCTTTTTCTTCATCCGGTAAATTAAGTATTTCGTCAAGAGGTTTCCAGTATTGATTTGAATCAGGAAGTGAGTGGGAAAATAAAGTTTTATTGACTACAGTTCCAAGAATAAGATTATTAAGGAATGCTTTATGACCTTTTTGCATTTCTTCATCCCATAATTTTATACCACCATAACTTGCGATAGTTTTCTCTCCGCCCTGTTGATACCAGTTTAAAAATTTAAGTATCATTTCAACTTTTTCCCTTTGAGATGAAAATTCCTGGATTAACATATTTGGTAAACTTGCATTTTCGAGAATAAACTTTATATCATCTTCCGAGAAAAACTTATATGAATCATAGCCTTCCAGAAGCATTTGATCATGATTCCCAAGTAAGCAGTATAAATTACTTGAAAAATCCTTATCTTTTTCTTTCAGTTCGACCAGTTGTTTACTCAGGTTTATAAGAAAATCCAAAATTTTCTTTGCTCCGTATATCCACTCGGTTATAGGTCCTTCCAGTGGTTCGCCTCTCCAATCGCAGTAATCGCCCAGAGTTACAACATTTACATTTTTTGCTTC
Organism: Vulcanimicrobiota bacterium; assembly: GCA_036746235.1. Lineage (GTDB taxonomy): Bacteria > Vulcanimicrobiota > SpSt-956 > SpSt-956 > JAKJGF01 > CALARM01. The sequence continues at coordinate 4,212 of DAIOEN010000388.1, forward strand.
AGGATTCCATTCAAATACGTCTTTATTTTTTACTGTAATAAGTTCTTCTTCTTTTAAAAAACGAATTAATCTAAAATAGTCTCCATGTAAATCTCCAACAGCCAAAACTTTACTTTTTTTATTGGACTGAAAAGTGGATTCTGTTAAAATATTATCAGCGACTTCTTGAATTATGGTTTCATTTTCAGTTTTTCCACCTGAAGTTTCAGTTTCAGTTTTCTCCTCTGAAGTTTCAGTTTCAGTTTTCTCCTCTGAAGTTTCAGTTTCAGTTTTC
>DAIOEN010000389.1:0-4423 GCA_036746235.1 Vulcanimicrobiota bacterium
TTTTTAGACACTTTATTTATCATTTTACTGGTCAGATTAATTCTTGACGTTACATTCCTGCACATCACGCATTACACTTTACTCATTACCAGGTCATTATTTATGGATAGTCATAAAACCAGCTATAATTAATCTTTTCTATATCTATTATAATATATTTTTATGTAAAAGATTTAAAAAGAAAAAAGAAATATTACTCTAAAAAACAAAAAAAGCCAGTCTTTTTTCAGACTGGCTTTTTTTTAACAAATCATTCCGTTCTTTTTATTATATGCCATCCGTCCGTAAGGTGTACCGGCTCACTTATCCCTCCTGCTTCCAGAGAAAATGCAGCTTTTTCAAAGGGGGCTGCCATATCGCCCCGTTTAATTTTGCCAAGATTTCCTCCTTTGCTTTTTGTAGAACATTCCGATTTTTCTGTTGCAATCTTACTGAAATCTCCGCCTTTTTTCAACTCTTCCTCTATCTTATTCGCTTCTTCCTGTGTATTTACAAGTATATGACTTACTTTGATCTCTAACGGAGGCACTTTAATTACAAGATCCGGTGAAATTCTCTGCATAATATGCCAGCCGTATTCCGATTTAACAGGTTCAGTGAATTCATCTATCTTAAGTTTAAACGCCACATTTTCAAGAGGTTTAGTAAGATTTCCCATACCAACCATTCCCAGGTCTCCTCCTTTTATTTTGGAAGGACATAGAGAGTGGTTAAGAGCTACTTCGGAAAAGTCTTTTCCTTCTTTTAATTCCTTCAGTACTTCTTTCGCCTCTTCTTCTTCTTCTACGACTATATGGCGGACTCTGATTTTTTCACTTTCATGAACCTCTATTTTCAAATCAGGTTCAATTCTCTGTATGATATGAAATCCATAATCAGATTTTACAGGCTCACTTATCTCGTTCATTTTAAGTTTAAAAGCTGCTTCTTTAACAGGGCCAGAAAGGTTGCCCTTATAATTGAGCATACCAAGATCTCCTCCCTTTTTTCTGGAAGGACAGGCAGATTTCTCAAGGGCCAGTTCGGTAAAATCTTTTCCTTCTTTTAATTCCTTTATTATTTCATCTGCTTCTTCTTTCTTTTCCACAAGTATATGTCTTATTCTCACAGGAGAAGGTGTAGGAGGTACAGGTGTGGGTGTAGGAGGAGGCGGTGTAAGTCTCTCTATTATTTCCCAGCCAAGTTCTGTTTCTACAGGGCCGCTTATTTCATTAATCTTAAGTTTGAAAGCTGCTTCTTCAAACTTTTTATCCTTTGTTCCTTTTCCAAAAGGTTCCAGTTTACCTCCGTTTACTTTTGAAGGACATTTTGAATATTTACCTGCAAGCTCCTCAAAAGGTCTTTTTCCTTCTTTTAATTCTTTCAGTATCTCTTCAGCTTTTTCTTTGCTGTCTACCTGTATGTGCCTGACACAGATTAAATTTTTACTCTCCGAAGCCCCTGCTTCATCTTTCTTGCAGCCTGTGATAAAAGGCAACATCATACATAAAATAATAAGAATACTGAATTTCATCCTATCACCTCTTAAATTTTTTCGTTAATAAAAAAACAGCAAAACACGACCTTCTTAAAACAGGTTATACTGTATTAATAATAAGTCTTATTCCGGGAAATTGCTATCCTCTCAAATGACTATTTACAGGTGTTTTAAAGGAGTATTTTTTTGGGTGTGAAGGGTGAAGGGTAAATCGCAGCGAATAACAGGTTCACTATAATCGTGACCCGTGACGGGTAATGCGTAATACGTGATAAATGATGGGTAATGCGTGATGCGTAATGCGTGTTTTCACCGGTACCGGGCGACCACAGAGGGTCGCCCCTACCGAATCACAACTCACTATTCACTACTCACAGACATAATCAGAAAGTTTATCTTCCGGCACAGAAACAGAGGGCAGAACAAAACCGCATGGTTCCTTAAGAGGTTCTCCTCCGAACGTTTCATTATATTCTTCTTCCATAATTTTTATGAATTCTTCATAGACTCCGTAATCTTTCAACATTTGCGATGTTTCTTTTTCCAGTCCTCCCATAAGTGCAAGAAGAATGGGGAAAGTGCCGTCAACAGTCTTACTGTAAGACACCAGTGTTCCGTCATTTGTTCCTGACTCTCCCCCACCGAGAGGTCCCTGCATTTTTCTACCCTTTAACATATTCAATAACCAGGCAAGACCGTAATTATTTTTATGTTTATCTGAAAATTCAAGGATCATAGGGAAAGTGCCATAAGGAGCAAAAACATTGTTGTATTCCACAGGCTGACTCCCCACGCCTTCAATACCACAGGCGGAAAGATATCCGTCTTCACCCGGTTTTCCTATGGAAGCAGTAAATCCCGGATAACCTCTTTCCCTGGCATTCTGTGAACGAATGATTTCTCTTATTCTGAATAGATCCCTGTAATGATTAATATCTCTGTATGGCATGAAAAGATAGGCCCAGCTTTCATGGGCAGAGCCCCAGTAACCCTGCCATGTAGTTCCGTATTTATGCTCTACCCTTACCATTTTAATATCTTTCCATATTGCTTCTTTTTCTTTTTCAGTAAGATTGCCGAAGAGAGTAACGTACATAACAATCATGACACCTTCATGAACGCCATGTTCTCCTGTAATATATTTGAGTCTGTCAGTTGCCGTTTCATAGCCTGAATTAACATCCTTCATATCCAGTATATGAACATCTGCCCTGACCTTCATGGCTTCCCTATCATAAAAAATTTTAACTCCATTTTCCTTTAACATGGAAAGATAATCTTTATACCTGTCTGCAAGTTCTGTATAACCTTCATGTCTTAAAGTTTTTTCCGCCACAAGAAGAGCCCATATCCATTCGCCGTTATCAAGAGCAGGAACATATCCGGCCCAGTTATCTGTAGGAGTGACTTTATCCTGTATATAGTACCATGGCATAAATCCTCCGTATCCGGGATAATCTTTATAATAAGCTATATAACTGTCCATTTTCCAGGTCAGTATTTCCGCTGCGTTTTCTTTTGCTTTTTCTTTATCGCCACCGGCGAAAAGAATAGCTGCATAAGGGTCACCTGATAGTGCCTTTACACAGAGAGCCACATCAAGACATTCTTTTGACGGTGCGCTCCAGTAACGGCATTTTACAGGTTTCCCTGTCTTCTCATCCAGCATATATCCGTCATATATAAGATTCTTTTCTTTATCCCGGGCAACAGAAAAAAATTCTCCTTCCCATGTAAGATATTCTCTTATAAAACTTTCATATTTTTCTCCGCCTGCCATAATATCGTCTATGGTATAGTTCTGTGCAAATTTAAAAGGCGGAACGTCTTCTGCCCTGGCAGAAGTAACAACAAACAGTAACATAAGTAGTGATAAAAGTCTGAAAAACATAAATCAAATCCTTTCTTAAAAATAAACAGATAAATAGTAATTACCGTTTTATCAGCTTCTGCCTGACAGGCTCTTACAAAGAAAAATAATTTCCCTTATTTAATTTGTTTTACAGACAATAAATTAACCGTTATTTAATTTTTAATTCTATATAAAAAACTAATTTTTCTTCTCCAGAGCCTGCCAGGCAGAAGCTTTTTATGAATACCCTTTTACATGTTACGGTACTAAGCATTAAGTAACGAAGCCAATGCATTACCCATCACTCTTCACCCATCTAATTATACATAATCCGGAAGACTTTTTCCACAATTAAGTTAACATTTTTTTAACATTATCCCATTGCATTCTGTCTTTATAAAGGTTACACTTATATACGGGATATGGTAATCAGGTAAAATTATTGAAAGGTTGTGGGGATATGGAGATAGGAAAAGCTCATCACGGCAAACATCAGACTGAAATTTCAAGAAAAAAACATCATGGTCATAAAAAAGAAGAATATTCTATGGAACCGAAAGATAATATAAGTTTCGGTCAATCAGTTCAGAATGATTCATCAAAAGAACTGTCTGAGATGAAAAAGAAGATAGAAGATTCAATCAGCACAGTAGCTACAGGCGGAATTTCACAGGGGACAGCAGAAAAAGGGGGCACCACCGTTGAAATTGGCAGCTATAATATGGAATGGCTCGGAGATAGTAAAGAAAAACCCAGAAGTGATAAAGATTATGCAATGCTGGCACAGGTCATAAAGGATTCCGGTGTGGAAGTAATGGGTGTTCAGGAAATAGCAGATGAAAAAGGACTTCAGAAAGTAGTCAGCAATCTGCCGGGTTTTGATTATATACTGGGCACTACAGGGATAAGGGACAATGGCAAAAAGCAATTTATAGGCATCATATATAATACAGAAAGAGTTCAGTGTGATAAAAATTCCGTAAAGGAACTGAAAGAAGCGCAGGTAGCGCACCTGATGGGAGATAACCATTTGAGAGCGCCTCTGATTGTAGATATGAAAGCCGATAATTTCAGCTTCACCCTGGTAAATGTTC
>DAIOEN010000390.1:0-4416 GCA_036746235.1 Vulcanimicrobiota bacterium
AATACAGTAACCCCTTCTTTACTCAAATTTAAAATCATATTTCTGATCTGATGAGATGAATGAGGGTCAAGTCCACTGGAAGGTTCATCAAGAAACATTACAGACGGTTTATGCAAAAGAGCACGGGCTATAAGAAGACGCTGTTTCATTCCACGGGAATAATTCTGCACCGTTTCTTTTGCCCTCTGTGACAGTTCCACTATGTCCAGTACTTCATAAATCCTCTTCTGTGATACTCCATAAAGTCTTCTGAATAGATCCAGATTATGTATACCGCTCAATCTATGATAGAGATTCTGGTGTTCAAATACTACTCCTATATTTTCCTTAAGCTTTTTCGTATCTTTTATTATATCATAGCCACATACGGAAGCTTTACCTGAAGTAGGTTTTATCTGACCTGTAAGAATCCTGAGAGTAGTTGTTTTCCCTGCACCGTTTGGGCCAAGAAAACCAAAAATTTCACCCTTTTCTACTTTAAAAGAAATATTATTTAATGCTGTAACGGTTTTATATTTTTTTGTAACTTCAATAGCTTCTATCAAAAGTTTCTGGCTCCATTTTTCATCGTGACGCGTGATGCGTGATACGTGGTTTAACCTGGTATCGGGCGACCACAGGGGGTCGCCCCTACAATTCACTGGTCACCGGTCACTGATCACTGGTCACTGTTTCAAACCAGTGTTCCTCTGAGCTGTCCGTTTTCAAGATAAAAAATACGATTGGCCACACTTGCAGATTTCGGGTCATGAGTGACCATGATAAGAGTAACTTCCTGTGTTTCATTTATAGAACGTAAAACCTGCATAATTTCTCTGCTGGTTTTGGCATCCAGATTACCTGTAGGTTCATCTGCCAGCAAAAGTCCCGGCTTATTGGCAAGAGCTCTTGCGATAGCCACTCTCTGCTGCTGGCCTCCAGACAGATTTGATGGTTTATCATCTTTTTTCTCTTCCAGTCCTACTACACGTAAAAGGGCCAGTGCTCTTGCTTCCCTCTGTCCTTTAAATGTATCTCCGAGTTGCATGGGAAGAATAATATTTTCTATGACTGTAAGAGTGGGAAGTAAATTGTAATTTTGAAAAACAAAACCTATATTAAAAAGTCTTATCTTCTCTCTTGTAGCTTCATCTGCCTCTGAAACATCCACATTATCAAGATAAATACTGCCAAAGGTAGGAGCATCTATACAGCCCAGTAAAAAAAGAAGTGACGATTTGCCACAGCCTGAAGAGCCCATGATTGCAATAAAATCACCCTTCTCAACAGTAAGACTCGCATTATCTATAACCTTGATAATGCCGGCAGAAGCTTCAAAATATTTTCTTAAATTCTGTACTCTTACATTCATAATTGTGTGATGAGTGATGCGTGATGCGTGATGTGTGAGCTTTACCACTCACTACTCACCACTCACCAATCACTAAAATCACTCCCATCTCAAAGCCTTTATAATATCCATTCTGGAAGCTATAAAAGCAGGTATTAATGCACCTAAAAGACCCACTCCTATGGAAAGTGCCAGCGCTTCAAGGACTAATTTCACCGTAACCTGTGACACAGGGAAAGAAAGTCTCAACAGTGTAACAATGGCATCATTGAAAAGACCTGCTCCCAGATATCCCAGTATAATACCGAGAATTCCTCCTATAGTGGAAAGAAAAAGAGATTCACATAAAACCATGCCGAAGATAAAAAATCTGGATGCTCCTATAGCCCTGAGGGTGCCGAACTCATCCATTCGTTCATAGGTAGACATAAGCATCGTATTCATAGAAGCAGTTATGGCAATTAATATTCCTATGGCTGAAATAGCATACTGAAGAAGTCTCACAAGATCGACAAAATGATTGGCATCTCCAAGATACTCGGCTTTGGTCTTTACTGAAATACCTTTTATAGTTAAAATCTGTTTGATTATCTTTTCTATATCGGGATTTGCCAGATTATCTTCAAGTTGAATCCATATTTCCTGAACACCGTTGGCTTTTTGAGCTGCCAGTGCATCTTCGAGAGAAATGAAACAGGCATAATCCTCAAAACTTGATACACCGTAGTTTTTTCCTACTACAGTAAACTCTGTCTCCGATATAGGAAATACTCCGCCTTTATCAATATTCAGCACCTTTGCTATCTGAGGACCTATTATAAGCTGGTGACTCGCCTGAATAGTTTCCCCGTCCTGAATTTCAAGTTTCGGAAAAAATACATTCATTTTTTCCGGGTTTATACCCCATACGACAACACCCATTTTATCTTCGCCGACAGATGCCAGTAATCTGGTTATACCTGTTACCTCTTTTATTCCCTGTATGGACGTTATCTGTTCAATGGCTTCACATGGTATTGTAAGATAACCGCTTCCAATAGCCCCCATAGAACCGGCAGGTAAAAAAGATGTAGATTTAGGAATTACATAAAGACTTACCGATTGAAGATTTATTTCGTAATTCAATCTTTCATAAAGCCCTTCGGCAATGGAGACGAGTGATATTGTAGCGGCAACTGCAAGGAGCACTCCTATTATGGTCAGAGCACTTCTTTCTTTTTTCCTGGTAACATTCTTCTGAGCCAGGGATATAAAAACAAACATTTAATCATCTCTTTATAAGTGAGTAGTGAGTGGTGAGTAGTGAGTAGAGAATTACTGCTCTTCACTCTACAGATAAAATTCCTTTGTTACGACAGGAGAGTTCGCCGTGTCCGTTGGAAATCCTTCTCTGTAAAAAAGTTATTGACTCAGTTATCAGCCTTTTATTTACGAAGAAAGACTGAAAGGATCACTTTCAAGTTCTTTAAGTATATAAGATTTGAAGTTATTAAGTGTATCTATACAGGCCTCCTGTTTCAGTGGACCAAATTTACTGATTTGAACCATCAGAGAAGTCATTTCCATGAGATTTTTAAATTCTTCCGATGTATCATGCTCTTCTATCACATCTTTCATATAACCGAGAAGTGTATTTATATCATTTTTCTCATACGATTTTTCTATCATAGTTCTTTCTATAATATGAAGAAAAAGTTTATAAATCATATTACTCAATCTGTTTCCTGAAATTGCCATAGCTGCCTGTTTTGCCAGGATTGACAGAATCTCTATATCTTCTTTAGAAAATCTGTCATTACCTTTATTTATTACCTCTAATACCCCTATGACTTTTTCCGATAATTCCATAGGAACTGCAAGGATTGAGCGTGTTTCATAATCTATCTCTTTACTTATGGAAGGATCAAAAAGTTCGTCATCTTCCACAGAACTGACACATACAGGCTGTCCATGAAGAGCCACATAACCGGCAATTCCTTTGCCGAGAGGAAACCTTTTGTCTTTAAGTTTTTCAGATTTCTCACCTTTTACTACTGCAAAATAAAGTTCTTCCCGTTCTTCATCTACAAGCAGTATTGAACCTGCATCGGTATTCGTAACCTTAAGAGCAACATCCATAATAGAATCTGCAAGATCCTTTTCCTCAAATTCCAGTGCCAGTTTTGAAGTTACTGTCACAAGAGAAAGAATGTCTTTCAGGCTTCTCTTAACTCTCACATCTTCATCAATTTTTTTCTCAGGAGGTCCGTAAGAAGGAAAAGAAGTCTCTCGATATAAATCTTTATCTACCATAATTTTACCTTTCAGAAATATATTTATATGAAAATGATGTAGTTTTATGCTTCACTGTATATTCATTTTCATATTTGGTTGTGACCGCTCCGGTCATACCTGTTAGCTGTCAGCTTTTTATTACCAGGACACCAACAATTATATCATTATAGTCAAGAAAAAGAAAGTAATACAAGGATTCTTTCGCTGTTTATGGAATAAATAGATTATGAAAGAAACCGGTGAGGCAGAGAAAAATCTTTATTCTATAATAACGCCTGAAATAGCCTGGGGTGAGTGTAAAGGTAAAGGTGTTAAAATAGCCATAGTTGACAGCGGAATAGACTCATGTCACCCGGATCTGAAAGGTTCTGTTAAAGGGGGCGTGGAAATCTCCATAGACAGGGAGAAAAAAATACATATTATCAAACCCGATATAATAACGGATTCCTTCGGTCATGGTACTGCCTGTGCCGGTATAATAAAGAGGCTGGCGCCGGAAGCGGAACTTTACAGCATAAAGGTCACAGCATCTGGAAAAGGAAAAGGGGAAGCCTTTCTTGCAGGGTTGAAATGGTCTATAGATAATAATATGGATGTAATAAATCTGAGTCTCGGCACAACCAGCAGTATTTATACGGGAAAATTTTTTAAACTCCTTGAAGATGCCTATTATAAAGGCAATATAATAGTTACTGCCGCAAACAATCTTCCCTCTCCCAGTCTTCCTTCCGTATTTTCTTCCGTCATAGCAGTTTCCTATGATGATTTTAAAGATGATTTCTCTTTTGTATACCACCCCAATAATAAAATAG
>DAIOEN010000391.1:0-4405 GCA_036746235.1 Vulcanimicrobiota bacterium
TTCCGTGAATCCACGGCTCTCCTGTAAGAACATGATCTATTTTATGGAGTAAAAACCCGTAGTTAAGCAGGTTCGGGACAATAATCATTACGTATTTTCTGGAGATTCTTACCATGTTATCTATAATCTTTTCCGAATCCAGAATGTGAGTAACACAGAAGTTCCATACAAAATCAAAGGATTTATCAGGGTAGTCCATTTCAAAATTTTCCGATTTAGTAAATGTAACATTCATATTATGCTGTTTGTAAACATAGCCCGCTATATCAATCTGTTTTTCAGAAGGAAGAATTACTGTAACGTGGCAGTTTCTCCCGGCAAAAGGTATACTGTTCAGGCCTTTTATTCCGGCCATGCCATCTCCGGGGCCTTCAAGAACCGTTGAAAAATCATATACGAAATATAATTTTTCCAGAAGCTGTGATAGAGACCACCTTTCATATGGTATCCCCATACCGAGATCTTCTTCTCTTGCGCCGGTTAAAAGTGAAAAATCCATATAAAATCCTTTCAGAAGCGTGACGTGTAATGCTTGATGCGTAACGCGCGACAGGAATTTCGTGATGTGTGATGCATGTTAAGCCCTTCTCACAACTCACGACTCACAATTTACCACTCACTACATATTACATAAGAAAATAAAAAAATTCAAGCTGTTAGTAAAATTTCTTATAAAAAAGGAATTATCAGATGGGGATAGAAAATTGCTGTTATGTACTGTCGGATTTCAATAAATAAACAGAGGAAATAAAAGTCCGCCTACCCGTCACGGGTCACGCGTTACGATTTTCAAATAAATATATGTTTATAAAATCATTATTAAGACCTCTTATTACTTACATAAAGAGATTAAAAAATATAGTTATCCACTGTGATAAAATAGAGATTTTTTTCGATTCTCTTGAAATTTCAGGATGGGCTATTTCAAATAAAACTATAGAGAGGATTGAAATTTATTTTGAAGGACACCTTCTTGGTAATGCCAGATACGGACAGGCAAGGCCTGATGTTGCTCTGGTTTATCCATCCGTTGAAAACAGTGCATATTCTGGATTTGCCTTTGTAAAGGAATTAAAAGGTTTGAAGGATAGACATACATACAGGATTATTATTAAGGCAGTGAATATAGCAGGGCAGAGTTCTTCTATAAATAAACAGATTTTATTTAATGGAAATATGTCATTTTATGAAAGATTTATCGCCAGAAATACCCCTTCTGATGCTGATTTATACTGGATAAATACTATAAATAAAAAACTTTCCGGGAAGATTCCTGTGGAAAACATTACATGCCTTCAGAGTAAATATATTGAACCTGTGACTGATGAAAATTTAATTTTAGAAGATCCTGTTTATATAAAACATTATGAACCTTTTCTGAATGAAGCCTTCGAACCTCCTCCTGTTAAAGGGATAAATACTGATTCTATTAAAAAAATTCTTGTTATTAAATTAGACCATATAGGAGATGTAATATTAAGTTTACCGGCAATTAAACTGCTCAGACAGAAATTCCCCGATTCTCATATTACTGTGCTCTGCGGGCCATGGGCAAAACCGGTGCTGGAAACTGTTAAAGAAATAAATAATATTATATGTTTTAATTTTTTTCATGAGAAATCGGAAAAGGGAGAGAAGTTCCTCAATAGCTCGGAACTTAAAAAATTAAAAGAGATCCTTATTTCAATGAATTTTGATCTCGGAATTGATCTGAGAAGATTCAGTGATACAAGGGAAATTTTGAATATATCCGGAGCAAGATATAAGGCAGGATACAGAAGTAAGGACTGCTGTGTTCCTCTAACTGTAAGTTTAGATGGAGACCTGTTGAAAGATGTGCCAGGGCAGCTATCAAAACCGCATATTTCTGTCCAGTTATTTGAATTGATTCTGTCCATCCCGTCAGTCAATACTATAAATTATAAATATGCTTTATCTGAACTGTCTTTTAAAGAAGATATACCTGAGGATATAAAGTCACTTCTTCTTGATACTCTTTTTATTGTGGCAATTCATCCCGGTTCTGGAACTACTATGAGATGCTGGCCCCCTTCTCATTTCGCCTCACTTATTGATTTAGTTGCAAAAAAATATAAGGCCAGAATACTCTTATTCGGAGGAAAAGAGGAAAGGGAACTTATAGAAAAAATAATGGAGTTAAGTCTTTATAAAGATAATGTAATTTCTCTTGCAGGGGCACTTAATTTGAAGCAGTTTATGTCAGTCCTCAAACACTGTCATATTTTTATAGGAAATAACAGTGGCCCCGGACACATAGCAGGAGTGCTTGGAGTTCCTCTGTTGATTATTTTCAGCGGCCATGTACTGCCCCATGAATGGCAGCCTTACGGTGAAAAATCACTGGTTATTTACAGGGATACTTTTTGTTCCCCCTGTTATAAATTGCTTCCTGAAGACTGTCCTTTTGATTTGAAGTGTCTTAAAAAAATTTCACCGGAAAATGTTCTTGACGGCTTATATGAAGTCATGGCTGTATCAGGTCAGACAGATAGATTGACAGCAGTATGAAGATTCTACCTGACTTTTACATAAAATTAATTACTCATCCGGTGAAATATATAAAAAAATCAATTCTTTATATGAAGACCCGCAGCATTAAAGATTTTATAAGAAAAGTAAAGGAAAAACTCTTACTTGAATTAAACAGTGAAAAACTTTATAAAGAATGGATAAAAAGAAATGAACCGGATGAAAGAGAACTGGAAAAACAGAGACAGAGGATATTTGACTATAATCCTGAAATAAGTATTCTTACACCTGTATATAATACTGATAAAACCTTTCTTGTTGCTATGATTGAGTCTGTCCTGGCTCAGACCTATTCCGGATGGGAATTATGTATTGCAGACGGTTCTGACAGAGAGGGATATGTAAAAGAAATACTTGAAGAATATGAAAAAAAAGATAAAAGAATAAAAGTGAAATTTCTGTCTGAAAACAGAGGTATAGCAGGTAATTCGAATGAAGCTCTCTCTATTGCTACAGGGGATTTTATAGCACTCCTTGATCATGATGATCTGTTACCTCCTTTTGCCCTTTTTGAAGTGCTGAATATTCTGCAGGATAATAGAGATGCTGATTTCATATATTCAGATGAAGATAAAGTTACTGGGCAGACAAGGTCGGACCATTATTTTAAGCCTGACTGGTCTCCCGATACTTTAAGAAGTTATAATTATACAGGCCATTTTTCTCTGTTCAGAAAATCTCTGTTTATGTCACTTGGAGGCTTCAAAGAAGGCTTTGACGGAAGCCAGGATTATGATCTCGCTCTGAGAATATCAGAGAAAGCAAAGAAAATAGTCCACATACCGAAAATACTTTATCACTGGCGGGTTCATAAAGATTCTACTGCACGAGATTTAACTGTTAAGCCCTGTGCAGTTTATTCCGCCAGAAAAGCTCTTGAAGAACATCTCAAACGACTGGCACTGGAAGGTACTGTATATGACGGGCTTTTTTTAACTTCTTACAGGGTCACATATAAAATCAAAGATTGTCCCAGAATATCTATTATAATTCCCAGTTCCGATCATTCAGACGATCTCTCCAGGTGCATAAATTCAATAATTGAAAAATCAGATTATGGAAATTTTGAGATAATAATAGTGGAAAATAACAGTAAAGAAGAGAAAACTTTTCGTCTTTACGAAGAACTGAAAAAAATAGAATATATAAAAATTATTACCTGGAATAGACCTTTTAATTATTCTGCTGTAAATAATTTTGCCGTAAAGGAAGCATCAGGTGAAATTCTTTTATTTTTAAACAATGATACAGAAGTTATAAATAGTGATTGTTTTATCCGCATGGTAGAACATGTCGTAAGGAAAGATATAGGTGCTGCAGGAGCAAAATTATATTTCCCCGATGGAACTGTTCAGCATGGAGGAGTAATACTTGGTATCGGTGATGTGGCAGGCCATTCTCACAAGGGATTAAGCGGAGATTTCGCCGGTTACGGAGGAAGACTGAAGGTAATACAGAATGTAAGTGCTGTCACTGCTGCATGTCTTATGATGAGACATGATGTTTTTAATGAAGTAAGAGGTTTTGATGAAGCTTACATTCTTTCCTTCGGTGATATAGATTTATGTCTTAAATTAAGAGAAAAAGGCTATCTGATTGTCTGGACACCTTATGCAGAGTTATATCATTATGAATCAAAGACAAGAGGCTATGAAGATACGCCGGAAAAGGAAAAGAGATTCTTCAGAGAAGTAGAACTATTTCACAGCAAATGGAAATTTTTTATAGAAAAAGGAGATCCTTATTATAACAGGAATCTTACACTAGATAAGGAAGATTTTTCTCTTAGTACTGCACCGGGTAAATTAGTAACTATTTTATCAGCTTCTGCCTGACAGGCTCTTACGAAGAAAAA
>DAIOEN010000392.1:0-2099 GCA_036746235.1 Vulcanimicrobiota bacterium
ATTTATTAATGTGAGAAGAGTTATTAAAGACGGCGGCCTCTTTGTTTTTTCTATGGAACACCCTTTGATGGCAAACATATCTGAAGAAGATTATCTTTTCTTTCATGGAAAAAATTATCCATTGATGAAAAATTATTTTCATACAGGTAAAGAAGAGAGACAGTCTAAAAATGAAACTGTAGTAATATATAAAAGAAAAATGGAAGACATAATAAATCCTCTTTTATCCTCAGGTTTTCATCTCACTCAGATTATAGAACCTCCTGTTTATGATATTAATAAAATGTCACAGGAGGAAATAGACGACATCCCATTTTTACCATGTCAGGAAGAGTGCAATGCTTTACTGACAAAACAGGCACCTTCTACCCTTATTATTAAATCAGTTGCTTTTTAGGTGTTACTTGCGGAATAAAATATTCAACCTTCCATCTTCGAATTTTGCTCCCTCCAGTGTCATAGACGTTAACACCCTTGGCAGTATAAGATTTCTTTTATAAGAATTTGTCTTTATTATGAGTTCATCGCCTTTTACCCACATATCCAGATTTTTTTTATCCACACAGGGCATTTTTACTGAGAGACAGTATTTTTCTTTAGGTATTTTTTCCTGTATCTCTATAGATTTTCCCTCTGTGAATATTTGAGCGGGATTACTGTTTCCGTATATATGATTCCCCAGCAAGTTCAATTTTTCCAGCCCTGTTATTTCTTCATCAAATAGATGAACAGGAAATAACTTCATACCGGGAAAAGATTCCTCTATCGTTTTAAGATGTTTTTCCTGAAGGATTTTCCATTTACCAAAATAACTGTCATGTATTTCCTGCGGGTAAATACGGTTGATAAATATGGCATCTACCCAGTACCCGAATAGATTCATATAGGTATAGGCTCTCTGTGCTTCTTTTATGACCATTTTTTCAGGATTTACTACAAATCTTATGGATGTTGTATGTTCATCACAGAGAAGTTCTTTCATGCCGTCAAGGGCAAGTATAAGATTTTTTACACTGGAAAAAACATCTTCCGTGGGAAGCTGCACACCGTAAAGCCCTTTTACTACAGGACCTGCTATCTTTGCTGCCTGCCGTTGAATGGGAAATATGGTTTTAAGATACCATTTTCCTACTTCCGGGAAACTCAATTTCCTTATAGTATCGGCAGTGGGAGCACAGTCTATTATGACAACATCATATTTTCCTGCTCTGTAATATTCTTTAAGTGTGAGGAGACTGAAAAGTTCTTCCATGCCGGGGAATACAGATATTTCCTCTGCAAGTATATTATCAATGCCTCTGCTCTCCAGAGTTGTTTTTATAAAATTCTGTATATCTTTCCAGTGTTTACTCAGTTCTTTGCCTGCATCTATTTCCTGACCATAAAGGTTTTCAGATAGTTTAACCGGCTCGGAGCCTATGGGAAGGTCGAAAGAATCTGAAAGACTGTGTGCGCTGTCTGTGCTCATTACAAGTGTGGATTTGCCTTTTTCTGCACATTTTACGGCAGTAGCGGCAGAAATGCTTGTTTTTCCGACTCCGCCTTTACCTGTTATTATTAAGATTCTCACGGTTTTTCTCCTTTTATAATCGTGACGCGTCACGGGTGGTTTCGTAGTGCGTGATGCGTGATGCGTGATGCGTGTTTAGTCCCAGGGCGTTTAATAAACGTCCCTGTTCACTGCTCACTGGCCCCTGTTCCCTGTTCCCTGTTCACTGCTCACTGCTCACTGCTCACTACTCACCAATTAATTGTAAAAACTTCAAAACCTTCAGGTTAAAATTTTCAAAGATACATAATCTCTCAAGTATTATTTCCGTATCTTTTCTCTTTTCTTCATCCGTTCCCGAAAGAGATTCTTCCAGAATTTTCCTGCTTTTTTCTACAGTCTGAAGTGTCAGGTTCAGTTTTTGTTTTGCCTTGTTTCTGAATTCTTCTCTTATTACATGCCATAAATCATGTCTTATTTCATAGTATTTTTTTCTGCTCTTCTTAATATAGGCTCTGCCTATTAAATCCCTTTCTTCAAGGTGTTTCAAATAGAGACTTACAGTTCCTTTCGTAAGAGAAAGCCTTTCACATATATCGTCCAGAGAAAG
>DAIOEN010000392.1:2199-4322 GCA_036746235.1 Vulcanimicrobiota bacterium
ATTTTTGTCGTATCCACATCCAGAACTTCATTGAGCATAACAGCTTTAAGAATTCTCCTGCCGACTTCATTCATTCTTCTTACTCTTTCCAGTCTTTCATAGAGGAGTTTCGCCGCCACTCTTTCAGACCAGTCAAGTTCTTCTTCGCATGTTTCCAGAAGGTTCTGACATTCGCTTACTGCTTTCAGCGTAAGATCTATTTTTTCTCTCATCTTTGTTTTTAACCTGTTAAGTGCAACATCAATAACATTATGGGCTATTTCATAGGCAATCTCTTCCGAGCCTTTAATTTTTGCTTCTTTTATTACGCCATGGGTCAGTCCTTTATCCAGAACGTCCTGGATTTTTTCCGTCTTTATTTTCACTCTGTCACCTATCTCTCTTTTTGTAAGAGGTTTTTCACTTATATAGAAATATGCCATTATCTGACCTTTTTCTCCGTCCTTTTCGAATAGATTGCACACAGTGTTTACATGTTGAACAAAATGTTCCTGTGCTTTTACTAAATTTGTATGCATATTAAATCCCTCCTTTTTAAATATTTGAAAGTTTTCAAATCTTTTAAATATATATTATAATAAAAAAATCAATCTGTCAAGATGGTGATTTTCTTTTGATTTTCTGGAGTGTCTATGATAAAATAAATAAGGATGTAAAGGAGGTGGCCCTATGGTTACAGAGGAAAAACTGGCTATATCTGATGACCTGATGAAAATTTCTTCTAGTGGCAGATATGAGCTTATAGAAGGAGTGATTTATGAAATGTCACCGACAGGGGAGAAGCATGGGCTTATAGCATGGAAAATTATGTATAAGATAGGTCACTTTGTTGAAAAAAATAAACTTGGTATCATTACGTCTTCCGAAACAGGTTATAAATTGTCATCCAATCCTGATACAGTGAGAGCCCCTGATGCAGCTTTTAAGAGTAATGAAAAACTTGCCGTTAAGTCTGTATCGGATGGTTATTCAACTGTAATGCCTGAACTGGTAATTGAAGTAAATTCACCTTCAGATAGTTATACTAAAATTGCAGGAAAGGTTCAGGACTGGCTTGGAGCCGGTGTTAAAATGGTATGGGTTATAGAGCCTTCTGATAAAACAGTCGCGGTTTATGATGAAGGAGGAAAATGTACCGTATTAAATGAACATGATGAACTGGACGGAAAAAATATACTGCCAGGGTTTAAATGTCAGGTGAACGATATATTTATTAATCCATGATTTATATGAGAATCGTGAAGGGTGAAGAGTAAATACGTCCTTATTCTTCGTTGTAACCACCCGGTCATAGCAGTTGTACATTTATTAAATTATAGAAAGGATTATGAAAACTATGAAAAAAATTTTTACTGTTCTTTTTTTATTTCTCGTGATGGTGCCTGCAATGGCAGAACAAAAAATCGTAATGGCCCACAGGGGAGCCTGCGGATATCTCCCGGAACATACTCTTCCCGGCTATGCCATGGCCTATGCCATGGGGGCAGATTATATAGAACCTGATGTTGTACTTACAAAAGATGATGTTTTTATATGTGTTCATGACATATATATAGACGATACGACAGATGTAAAGGAAATTTTCCCTGAGAGACAGCGTAAGGACGGCCACTGGTATGCAGTGGATTTTACCCTTGCGGAAATAAAGCAGTTACATGCTCATGAGAGGACAAATAAAGACGGCACATCCGTATTTCCCGGAAGATTTCCCCAGGGCATGAGTAAATTCGAAGTGCCTACCTTTGCGGAAATGATTGAACTGATACAGGGACTTAATAAAAGTACAGGGCGTAATGTCGGCATATGTCCTGAATTTAAGAGCCCGTCTTTTCATAAAAAAGAGGGACATCAGGGAGAGGAAAAACTTCTCGAATTTCTTTCTGAATACGGATATAAAGATAAAAACTCCAATATATATATCCAGTGTTTTGACCCTGATTGTCTCAAAAAGATTCGTTTTGAATTAAAGAGTGAATTACCTCTTCTTCAGCTTATAGGGGAACCGGAATGGGAATATACGAATGAAGTGGCTTATATAAAGGAATTGAATAAAGAAAATCTTGCCGAAATAGCAACCTATGCAGATGTTCTTTCTCCGGAGAAATCCAGACTTGAGAGAAATC
>DAIOEN010000393.1:0-4310 GCA_036746235.1 Vulcanimicrobiota bacterium
ACTCCTTTATCTTGCCTGCGATTCTATAAAATCAATTTCTGAATTAAAGAATATAGCAGAAAAATATAGAGGAAAAAAATACAGTGAAGAAGAAATTCTGGAGATAATAAATCCTCTTTCAGACAGAGGTTTTATCAGAGGAGAAGATGATAAATATCTTTCTCTCGCAATAAATTTGAAAGAATAAGGACTATTTTATGAAAAAACAATTATCTTCCGGCCTTGTTCAGATATATACCGGTGACGGGAAAGGCAAAACTACTGCCGCTCTGGGCCAGGCATTACGTGCTGCAGGCCATGGTTTCACGGTAAGATTCATACAGTTTTTAAAGTCCGTCGATTCGGGGGAATTACATTCAGCAGAAAAACTGCATCCCTGTTTTATTATTTATCGTTTCGAAAATCAGAAAAAATTTTTCTGGACTTTAAATGATGAAGAGAAAGAAGAATTAAAAAAAGAAATATCTATTGCCATGGATTTTGCAAGAAAAACCATAGAGAAAGAAGAATGTAACATACTTGTACTGGATGAAATCCTGGGAGCACTTCAAAATAAACTTGTCTCTCTGGAAGAAATAAAAGAATTTATTGAGAGAAAACCTTGCCACATGGAATTAATATTGACAGGAAGGAATGCGCCGGAAGAGCTTATCCGTCTGGCTGATCTCGTAACGGAAATGAAAAAGATAAAACACCCTGCAGACAGGCAGATAAGCTCAAGAGAAGGGATAGAATTATGAACAGATTTTTAATCATGCTTCAATTTTTTACTACCATACCTGTTCCCTGTAAATTAGAATTCACTCAAGAAGAATTCGGTAAAGGAATCATTTATATACCTTTTATAGGTACAATAATAGGCGCTTTTCTTCTGGCACTATACTATCTTTCTTCCCTGCTTTCGAGCGACACCGTATCTGCTGTATTTACCGTAATAGGAGGAGTAATTATCACGGGAGGCCTTCATCTCGACGGTCTTGCAGATACTTTCGACGGCATTTTCAGTTACAGGCCGAAAGAAAAAATGCTGGAAATTATGAAGGACCCCAGACTCGGCACCTTCGGCGGTATGGCCCTGTTTTTCCTCTTACTTTTAAAAATACTGTTTATCCTGAGTATTTCAAAGATCGTGGTAGGAAAAGCAATTTTTGTCATGCCTCTCTTCGGAAGACTGGGTATGATATGGTGTGCCGGCACATCGGAGTATGCAAGAGAAAAGTCGGGCATGGGCAGCGGTAC
This sequence comes from Vulcanimicrobiota bacterium, assembly GCA_036746235.1. Taxonomy (GTDB): domain Bacteria; phylum Vulcanimicrobiota; class SpSt-956; order SpSt-956; family JAKJGF01; genus CALARM01. Next base: position 1,240 of record DAIOEN010000393.1, read on the forward strand.
AATCGATTTTACCGGTTTCAGAGAAATTCTGCTCTGTACCGGTATTACTGTATTAATTGCCTTTTTTGCCATAGGGCCATCCATGATTTTCCCTCTGGCAACAACAATTATATTTACCCTGGTTTTTACAAAATTTATATATTCTAAAATCGGAGGCACTACAGGAGATATACTGGGAGCATGTACCGAAATTTCCGAGATAGTGCTTCTCTTTACTGTTCTTATTATGGAAAAATTGTCTCTTATAAAAGTTATGCAGTCCATGTTTTAGGGGTTGTCAGGAAATAACTACATCATACGTTTAGATCGTGACGCGTCACGAATAAGGAGTTTATATGACAGAACTTATAATGATCCGTCATGGTGAAACAGACATAAATAAAAAACATCTTTACTGCGGATGGAATGAAGCGGGATTAAATGACAGAGGCATGAAGGAAGCAGAAAGACTGAGAGATGTTCTTGCCGAAGAAAAAATAGATATAATTTATTCAAGTGATCTCAGGCGCTCTCTTCATACTGCCGAAATAATTAACAGTGTACACTCTGTTTCCATAATACCTTCTTACGGTCTGAGAGAACTGAACTTCGGTCAATGGCAGGATATATCCTTTGAAGAAATCAGTTCTCTTTATCCTGAAGAATATAAAAAATGGATAGAGAACTGGCTTTCTTACAGGATACCGGACGGAGAAAGTATGATTGATTTTTACGAGAGGGTTACACAAACATCGGACGAAATCATTGAAACCAATAAAAACAGTAAAATACTTATAGTTACTCACAGCGGCCCCATAAGATGTATCATGTCAAAATACATAGGAGAAAACATAAATACTCACTGGCATTTTCGCGTTTCTCTCGGAAGTCTTACAAGGATAGAAATGCTGGATGGTTTCGCTATTCTAACGGAAATAAGGCAAAGACCTGAATAAGGGAGGATAACAATGAAATTACTGGAAAAAACATTGAATTCTGTGGGAGACCTCTATGAGGAGGCTATGTCTGAAGCCGAAAACAGACAGAAGAGCCTCTTTAAGCCTGCTGGAAGCCTCGGAAAGTTTGAACGTATGTCCGTGCAGCTTGCAGGTATTACAGGTAAAGCCAGGAACAGTCTTTCAAAAAAATTGATTATCATAATGGCAGCAGATAACGGTGTTATAGAAGAAGGAGTGAGTGTTAAAAGAGTAGAAACAACGGCTTCCATAACAGAAAACATAGTGGCAGGCGGCACAGGTATCAGTGTCCTCGCAAAACATGCAGGTTCTGACCTTATGGTTATAGATATCGGAATTAATGCAGAAATACACAGTCCCGGCATAATCAATAGAAAAATCAGATATGGCACGGGAAATATTATGAAAGGCCCTGCCATGACAAGAGAAGAAACAATAAGAGCCATAGAAACCGGCATAGAAGCAGTTTTTGAAGCGTCACAAAAGGGATATGAGCTAATAGGAACAGGTGAAGCAGGCATAGGAAATACCACTACAAGCAGTGCAATTTTTTCTCTTTATTCAGATAGTGAAATAGAAGAGGTAACAGGCATGGGGGCAGGACTTTCAGATGAAGGGGTAAAGAAGAAAATAGAGGTAATAAAAAAATCAATAGAATTAAATCATCCCGACCCTTCAGACCCGGTAGATGTGCTCTCAAAGGTTGGAGGACTGGATATAGCAGGTCTTGTGGGGTGTTATCTGGGATGTGCATCAAAGAGGATTCCGGTTGTAATAGATGGGTTTATATCAGGTGTGGCAGCACTTATGACTATAAAACTTAATGAAAAAACACGAAATTTTATGTTTCCTTCTCATATTTCATCGGAAAAAGGAGGAAAAAAGCTTATGGAATTTCTTTCTATGGAACCGTTAGTCTCTATGGATATGAGGCTGGGAGAAGGCACAGGATGTACTATATCCTTCTTTATACTGGAAGGGGCCTGCAAAATAATAAATGAAATGTTTACCTGTAAAGAAGCAGTCGGACAGGAGCAGATATAAATATTTTTAAGATACTATTTAAGGGGCAAGGGTTTTAATTTAATAAATAGAATTAATATCCTTCGCAAATAAAAGTGAACTCATAACATCAGCTTGATTTAAATCTATATTAGATTTAATTTAAATCCTTTTAATGAAAGAGGTGTAACCATGGCTATTATTCCAAAAGAATTGAGGGAAAAGGTTCAGGAAAGAGGTGATAATTTCACCAGATCCCCTCATGTTAATTATTTAATCAAAGTCTGTCAGGATGTAAAAGATGGTAAATCTGACAGAGAAAGTCTCAGAGACCCTCTTAATAAATTATATGATACCTACAATGCCCTTATAAGTACCTATAAATCTTTGTCTCCGACACAGCCAAAAGATGAAGATTTCAGTATAAAATCAAAAGTCTTTCTCGCATCCTGTGAAGCCTTCAGATGTGCCCTTGATGAAATAACCCTTTATTTCAGGGATAATGACGTAAATCATATTGACCTGGGACTAAAACTCCTCAAAAAAGAAACGGAATCTATTATGGGGCTTACAGATGAATTCAAGCGCTATGAAGAGAAATCTCAGAAATTTTCTCATTCTCCTCCTGTAAGCGAACTAATAAGAATAGGTAAAGGAGTAATATCAGGTGAATTTGAACCACAACTCTTAAAGCCACGGTTAGAGATTGTAAGAAATATTTATGAAGAAACTGCAGGACATGTACAGGAAATGACTAAAAAAGAACCTGATACCAGGGTATTGAAAGAACAGCTTCCCGTTATACTGGAAGCACTGGATTTATTTAAATATGGTCTTGAAAATATAGACACCTATTTTGCTAATATTGAAAAATCTGGCTCAGATGAAAAACCTGTTGAAGAAGGCGATTCCTTCGGAGGTTCTGGCAGTTTCGGCGACGAAAAACCTGTTGAAGAAGGAGATTCTTTCGGAGGTTTTGGCAGTTTCGGCGACGAAAAACCTGCTGAAGAAGGAGATTCCTTCGGAGGTTCTGGCAGTTTCGGCGACGAAAAACCTGCTGAAGAAGGAGATTCCTTCGGAGGTTTTGGCAGTTTCGGCGACGAAAAACCTGTT
>DAIOEN010000394.1:0-4249 GCA_036746235.1 Vulcanimicrobiota bacterium
GTTTAACTTGCATTACGAGTCCCCTTTCTTATTGTTTTGGTGAAAATTTCTTGATTGTACATTTTACAGAAGCAACATAAATATTTCCTTTACAATCTATTCTCATATCATTATATGGATTGAAACATAGTTCTCCAGTGCATTCAGTATTCCATTCGGTTATAAAAATCCCATTGGAATAAAATTTCTGGATATGATAGGTATCTTTTCTATCTATACCCAGTAAATATATGTTATCGTCAGCATCTATTTCTAAACCACAAAAAATCAATTTATCTTTATCTTCAGAGTTCCATTTATTTACTAATTTACCGAAAGAGTCAAATTTAGCAACATAGCCATTTTCATAATAGTCAGGCGACGTTAATAAGATATAAATATATCCCTGAGAATCTGCTGCTACATCACCTATTAATACACCAGGTTGTAATTTAGACTTTTCAGGGTCAAATGGATTTAAAATCGATTGTAATTTCCAATTAGCATTATATTTTTCTACATGGATATCTGAGGCTAAATAAAAATTACCATTTTTATCCTTTGTAATATATCTGATAAAGTATGTGTGAAAAGAATCGTATGCCGGCTTTATGGCAATTATAAATTTCCCATTGAGATCAAATTGCTCAATATGGCTGATACAATCACTTGGAAAATTTCCTTCTTTAAAATTGATGTTATATGCTGCACCGTAAGCAATATAAATATTTTCTTTATCGGCAAGAATATCAGTGAGTTGTTCGCTTATAGGATGCTTTCTCTCTAAAAACCAGCAGTTCTTTTTTCTCTTTTTTATTTCAGGAATCCAGCCGGTTATATAGTTCCCCTGTGAATTATATTTTTCTATATTCATACGAGAATCTATCGTATCGTCTGCTATATAAAAATTCCCTTCAGGATCCAGTGTAAATGGAGCATATGGAGACTTCTTAATATTGGGCTCACCTGTAGAGATATAGTCTTTAATTTGAGGAGTAATCATATATTGTACTGTAGGAGTAGCTATATATTTCTCCTCTTTTATACAACCTGTAAGGATAAAACACAATATAAACCATAATATTAATAAATATTTATCCACCACGTTAATCACCTTTTTTCTCAATCGTTACAGTTACAGGAACAGGAAAATAAATATGTTCATTCGGCTCTTTCTGCCATATTTTAACTTTACAGGCTAAACAAAATAGTTGCTCAATCTCTGAATATATTGTCGGGTCAGGATTAACTTTGTAGTAATTTGTTAATGCATTTAGGGCCTCTTCAGCATGCAATGGTGCATTTGGGTCAAAAGATGGTGTTCCTTCAGGTAAAACTGCACTAGGTATTAATATCTTTCCGTTTTGATCTTTAGGACAATTTTTATTACCATACATCATAAAGTAGAAAAAATAATATCCAAAAGGGTAACTCCAATTAGCTATAGAAGGTCTATCTAAACCTATAAATGCTTTGGCAGTATTAAAAGAATTTTTCATATGCCAGGAATAACAACTATTCCAATAGACAAGTGAACCATCAAAATTTGTCGCAGAACTGGCGTTAAGGGAATCTAAATAGTAATTGGTAAGGTCAAGGTCTAAAATCCATCCTTTTTTCCACTTCCCAATCTGAACTTCTTCTTCTATTTCTCTGACACAAAAAAACCACCATCCTTTACTTCTTTTATCGTCAAAAGGAATATACGATTTCTCAATATGCTCAATTACCCACCTGAATATTGGTGTAACATCGTGAGGATTGGTATTCCGAAACAAAGGAGTGCAGGACATTCTAAAAACTGTTCCTGGAGGTACATTATATGGATCGAAGCTATTTTCATCTATATTTACAGGGGCCCCATGAGCATTAATAAAAATTATTCCATACTTTCCCATAGTTTCAAGTGCCTCGGGAGTTAGAATATTATCCCAGGATGATTTTACAACACAGTCAACCCATGGCTCCACGCCAGTATCCCAGTTGAGAACAAAATCTCTACCTTCTACTGGTCTTATTTCTTTTACATTATAATTGTTATCTTTTAATGCTTGTGGAATTTTTCTTTCTACTTGCAACGTTGAAGGTTGTTGCCAATAATAAGGAGATAGTATTATCACATCAGAGTTTTTAACAGTGGTGTTATTAGAACTGGCAGTAAGGCAAGAAAGATGTTTTATTTCCTCTTTCTCAGGTAATGGCTCGCCTGTATCCTCATTCTTTATTATTATTGGATCTGAAGTGGAAATACATATACTCATACCATCTTTGAACTTAACCCATATATCATAAGGATTACCTATTGAAGTGGCACCTGCTATTTCATCGGGTATAGGAGGGCCATCAGGCAGCTGTCCATTAAGCCATTTTATAGTATGTTGATTAGCTTCAATTATACTTAATCCTGTTTTCCATTGGTCATACTGGGAAAGGACACTTCCTAATTTCTCCTTATAAAATTCATCATAAGGAGGACGAGGAGTTGGAGTTACACTCGGTGTAGCAGTTGGAATCGGCGTTGGTGGCACTCCAAAATTAAACCCGGCCACATCTGCATTAAAGAAGTCAATAACCTTCTCTTCTCTGTGTCTTATCTTCTTACCATTTTCAGAAGTCCACCAGGTTGCGATGACGGACCTGCTATGTCCTCGGAATACCTTCGGCAGGCTGTATTGACCTGAAGCATCAATCTTGCAACAAGCCTTCGGCCCCAAGCTATAAACAAAGCCTTTTACCAGTGGCAGTCCACCAGTATAAACCGTACCAGATATACTGGCAGTCTTCTTTATAACCTCAAGGAAAATATTCATACTCTGGCCGGAATTCAGCTTTGCAGTTATAGTGGTATCAACGGGGGTATTCAGACCAGGCTTAATATATACACATCCATACGCCACCTGGTATTTATGTGCTCCGAACAAGCAGAGATATACCGGCTGTGTGATACAGCCTATGGATGAGTTATTCAGAGTAAACCTTAAACCTGCTGATTTAAGATTAATTCCCGGCTCTGCATATACTTTGAATATTACAATCTCTCCTGGGAAGGCAAAGATCTTCTCAGGGCATGATTTAAGCACTGCTGCACTTGTAGCATCAGAGGAATTTATAGAACCTGACGAGGGAAGTGTTTCCACTTCAGCATAATTGTCTTCTCCCAGTGCTACTTCCAGCTTTACATTACTGTCAGTAGCTCCTGTAAGGACTGTATTATCAAAGTGGCCGTCAGAGCCTACAGGTATAGATGTGTCATTATAAGCAGAGCAAAGCAGTGCCTGTGCATTATACTCAGGCAGTGGCTTGCTTTCAGAAAGAGTTTTGTTTAATTGAGCATAAAGTTCCTGTATATCTGCCTTCGCCCAATCTTCCGGGTAGTCCTGCTGCAAAGAATTAGAAAACTGACTGATAAAGGACTCATTCCCTGAAGAATCAGCCTGGCAAGCAGGTACATCGATTACGTTTATACAGGGAACCGTCTCTCCGTCTTCTGTCACAGTGTTATTTATATATAAATAGCCTGAAACATTAACATTTGAAAGTACAGGTGTTGGAGTGGGATTTGTATAATTTACCGGCTCATCAGTGGTGGGATTGGTATTTGGCACTACGGAAGAATTTCCTCCGCCTCCGCAATTTGACAGGAATATAACACAGATAACTGCTAAAACTACAACCATACAGGTATATAATTTTGTTTTTCTAAACATTTTTTAATAACTTCTCCTCTCAATTTAAAGCAATTCCAGATCCAGATTTAATTCAATTATAATAGCCAGGCAAGCAGCATCTGCTATAAGCATATTCTCTGTGAGACGCTTGCTTCGGGAGGCCAACTTTTCATAGACACATAAAAACTCTCTATGAAAACCTATAATTCTATCCTGTAAAAGTAAAATCCTTCTAATTTCAAAAAAATTCATTCAAAAAAAAAAAAGGTTTATTTATATAAAATTTAAAATACTATTTTCATTTATTTGTATCACTAATTATTCATTAGTGGTATCGAATAGGAAAGGTAATGGTGGAAATGGCTAAAATAAAGGAGATTATTGATAATGATATAGATGATAAATTGAAGAGATTTGATGTAATAACGAACTATTCTCTTGTAGATAAAATTAAGTTTGGATATATTAGAATAATCAGGGCATTAACTTCAATTACGTATTTGTTTTAGTTTTTCTATTTCTTCTACTGATATACCTGTAGCTTTAGCTATTTTTTCTATAGGCATATCCATTTCTAAAAGATTTTTTGCAACGTCTTCTTT
>DAIOEN010000395.1:0-4209 GCA_036746235.1 Vulcanimicrobiota bacterium
CTGTAACGAGAATTTTTATTTCCACAGATAACACGTTCCTTTATATGAAATAGGCCGTACTATCGGCATAATCTTTACAGATACATAGTACAGCCTGTCTGTGAAATTCCGGTGAAATTATGAGATGTTTTTTTACGGATCTTTTATCTCCAGAAGAGGATCTCCCCTTTTTACCTTCCCTTCTGCAATTATTCCAATCTCTTTCCCTATAACTATTACGGGAGATATGAGAGATTTCCCTGATGCTTCAATAGCACTGATATTGAAATCTATTAATTTCTGACCTGTTATTACATCCTCTCCTTTTATAACATGCGGAAAAAATCCATCGCCTTTCATCTCAACCGTATCAATACCTATATGTATGAGTATTTCAAGTCCGTCTTCTGTGAGAATACCGCAGGCATGGCCAAGCAATGCGCCTATTTTCCCTTTTAAAGGAGCTTCTGCAACTCCTTCATCAGGCAGGATGGCCACTCCGTCACCGAGCATTTTTTTTGAAAAAACCTCGTCAGGCACTTCTTCCAGAGGAATTAAAGTGCCGGTCATAGGAGATCTCAGTATTTCAGTCATAGTGCCTCCATAAATCAGAGCAATTTTTTTATTTCTTCTTCAATAAATTCCGCATCTGTTCCTATAACGACCTGAATATTTCCTCCACCCAGTTTCATAACCCCTGCGACTCCCTGTTTTTTAAGATCCTTTTCATTCAGTTTCGTAATATCATTAAGTGTAATCCTCAGTCTTGTAATACAGCTGTCAAGATTTTTAATATTTCCTTTTCCTCCGAGGGCCTGTAAAATTTTACTGCTTTCCATTTTTATTCCTCCACTTCGTTATTTTCTTCTTCCTCTCTTCCCGGTGTAATGAGATTAAATCTTCTTATAACCACCCTGAAGAGTATATAATATAAAATTCCGTAGATTAAACCTGAGGGAAATACCAGTAAAGGCTTTGTCCCTTTACCGAAAAAGAGAATATAATCAATAAGACCGGCAGAAAAACTGAATCCCATTTTTATGCCGAGCAAAGAACATATCGCCATAGATGTACCTGTAAGAAAGGCATGAATGCCGTAGAGAACAGGCGCAAGGAACATAAATGAGAATTCTATAGGTTCCGTAATGCCTGTAAGAAGGGATGTAAGAGCCGAGCCTATTAAAATACCGGCTACTTCTTTCCTTCTCGATGTTTTTGCTTCATGAACCATGGCAATACACACTGCCGGCAGGGCAAACATCATAACAGGATAAAAACCTGACATAAAGGTTCCTGCCGAAGGATCTCCTGCAGCAAAACGGTTCAGATCGCCATGTATGATTTTTCCTGTGCTGTCTGTAAAACTTCCGAAATTAAACCATACAAAGGTGTTTAATATATGATGCAACCCGAAGGGTATTAAGAGTCTGTTAGCAATACCGTAGATAAAGACTCCTGCGGGACCTATGGAAATCATCCAGTTACCTGCCAAATCTATGGCTTTCTGAATAAAGGGCCATATAATACTTGCAAGTAATCCTATAAAAAGGGCTGAAAAACATGTAATAATAGGAACAAATCTTTTTCCTCCGAAAAAACCGAGAAATCTCGGCAGACGAATTTTATTATATCTTTCGTAAAGTGATGCAGCTACAAGACCTATAATCAGACCTCCAAGAACTCCCATATCTACAGGTGACTTCATGTCGGGAGATGGCGGGGGATGGACGGATTCAATGGTTTTTGTCATTACAAGATAGCCTGCTACGGAAGCAAGTCCTGCTACGCCAGTATCGGACGTAAGACCTGTAGCGACACCTATGGCAAAAATGAGAGGCAGATTATCAAAGATTGCACCGCCTGATTTCATCATGACAAAACCTGCCGTGTTTATAAGTGTATGGTCATGTGTGAGGGATTTAATCAATTCTCCCAGCCTTAACAGTAAGGCAGCAGCAGGAAGAACTGCAATAGGAGTCATAAGGGATTTACCTATTCTCTGAAGCATACCCATAAGATTAAATTTCATAGCAATCACTGTTAATTATTTATTTTCACTTCAATAATATTATAATTTTACCTGAGCAGGTTAACTTTTCAATGAGGTATCATAAAAATCCTTCTTTATCATTAAAAGTTAATTTAATGCTCTTTTTAAAAGAGGAATTGATTATTCCTCTAAGAAAGTAGTAATTTATAAAGCTGTTTATCTGGAATATAACAGGAATATTTATTAAATTTTCAGGAAATTATGAAAGGAGTAGATTTTTTTGGAATCAAAAGAAGAAAAAACTGTAATCCCGCCATGGGGGCGTAATTTTGTTATTATATGGGGTATTTTAATCTCTCTATTTTTCATCGGCATTGGTATTTTTTCAGTTGTAACAGTCAATAATTACAGAGTGGGTGCTATTCTCAGACACAATGCCAGAATCGATTCTAAAGCAGTAGAGCCGGGCCGTACCGAGTCGGAAACTGCTTTGCCTGCCGGAGCCAATCCCCGTAAAGTCACTGCTGGTATTTATCTGGATAGCATTACTTCTATATCCATCCTGGATTCCAGCTGGAGCCCTGTCTTTTATATCTGGTTTAAATGGAGTGATAAGGATATTAACCCCGGCGAGACCTTCAGGATTATGGAAGGAGAGATTGTCTCTAAAGAGAAACTGATTGATAAAGTTGACAGAGGAGAACACTATGTCCTGTATCTGGTAAATGCGAAAATTACTAAATTCTTTGGTACTGAACGCTATCCTGTAGATGATCACCTCCTGACCATTGCAATTGAAGATGGCAAAATGCCATGGAAGGAACTGGAATATGTTCCTGATACAGAAAACTCAAAAATAAGTTCCAGGGTGAAAATGCCGGGATATAAAGTGAGTAAGATCGGCATAGTAATGAAGCCCCATACCTATAAGACAAACTTCGGTGAGCCGGGAGTTTCTGCCGATAAAGGACATACTTATTCACAGATAATTTACGGATTATGGAATATCCGTCCAGGCTTCGGGACTTATATGAAAATTTTTGTGGGATTATTTGCGGCAACTGCTATTGCCATGCTGGCTTTCTTTATAAAGCCGACAGATGTAGATCCCCGTTTCGGACTGGGAGTGGGAGGATTCTTCGGCGCAGTGGCCAATATGCTTATTGCTTCTTCACTTGTTCCTGACAGCGGAATTATGACCCTTATGGATATGGTAAACGGTATAGGAATGATAACCATCTTTCTTACAGTTGTGCAATCGACTATTTCTCTTTATCTATATGATATTATGGAAGAAGTTCCTTTATCCCGTCTTTATGACAGGATATCACTGGCAATTTTTGCAACAGGTGTCCTGGTTATTAATATTCTTATACCTCTGGTGGGTATAGTCCGTTAATTTTTTATTTTCCGGTGAAGAGGTTTTGGATATCCTTCCGCTATTACTTTGATTTAGAAGAATGGCTAATTTGTTGAGTTTTTAGAATAGAATAAAACCAGATATTGCAAGGATAATTCATAATCAAAGTACTGGCGGAACAACATCTCTTCCGATAACATCCTGATAAAGTTCTTTACAAATCTGTTGACTGGTTCCTATAAAAAGTTTAAAATATGCTTATTCTATATTGAAAGGGGAAGGATATATATGTCACTTGAAAGCGCAAAAGCATTTATTGAAAAAATGCAAAAAAATGATGATTTTGCACAATCTTTCTTTGCATGCTCCGAGCCTGAAGCCAGAAAAGCTTTTATTAAAGAAAAGGGGTATGATTTTACAAAGGAGGAACTTGACGAAGTAAGAGTTGGTTTTGATGAGGTAGCAGGCGGTAAGTGTTGCGGACACTCGTGTGAGCATGATATTGAGCCATCATGTTCCAATGAGGCTACGTGTCGCGATAGTCCGTGTTTGGATAGATGACCTCCCTGTTGGGAGGGAGCTTTTGCAAAAAGGTGTGGAAATTTCTTTTTCACAATTTATAGATCCAGTAATGGCCATCGTTTTTAAAAGTTCAGTTTCTAAATTTCCACAACTTTCTAATATAGCTCCCCGATAAATCTTTTACTCTTTCTGTGTAAACAGTTAACAGATTTGCACCAGACACCTGTTACGAATCATAGTTCTCATATTCATGGAAGTATGGCGAAAATTCTGGCAGGGAACCCTGAACTGCCTTCTGGTTTGGGAAAACTTACCACTACAAGCGCTCCTGACTCAGGCACCTTATCCAGATTTGTAA
>DAIOEN010000396.1:0-4191 GCA_036746235.1 Vulcanimicrobiota bacterium
GTAATGGAACATATAATTGAACAAAATATGCCTGAATTTCTGCCTGAAGAAGCGGTTGTTAACTGGGCTATACAGATTGCTGATGTACTGGACTATCTTCACAATCAGGATCCTCCTATTATATACAGGGATTTAAAGCCTGATAATATTATGGTAGACAAGGAAGGCAACGTTAAAGTAATTGATTTCGGAGCCACAAGGGTTTATAAAGAAGGTAAAGAACGAGATACAAGAGCAATAGGCACTGCAGGATTTGCTGCTCCGGAACAATATGGTTCAGGCCAGACAGATGCACGTTCCGATATATACAGTCTGGGTGCTACAATGCACTATCTTCTGACAAACCGTTATCCAGGTGAAATGCCATTTGTTTTTCCTCTTGCAAGATCTATTAACCCGTCTGTTTCAGACAGAATAGATCTCATTATACAAAAAGCAGTTCAGCCTGATATGAAAAATCGATTTGCCAGTGCACTGGAGATGAAGACAGCTCTTTCAGGTGAAGACGGAGAGAAATGTAATGTGTGTTTAACAATAAACAAGAAAGGTTATAAATTCTGTAAAAAATGCGGTGATAAACCTTCCAGACCTGGAAAAGATAAAATTACAGAAGAAACTTCAGATGTTCCCGCAATAACCGGAAGTGAAACAATCAGAATAAAAACACCTGATTATAACACACATCATGAATTGCCTTCTATTACAAAAACAGCGTCAACTGTGAGAATGAAAGTACCTGATACAAAAGATTATAAATCAACTGATTTACCTCTCGTAGATCATTCCTACAGAGAAGAGTCACCTTTAATAAAAGAAGTAAAGATAGATTTTGAGCCTTTTACGTTCCGAAACGGTTCCAGGGCATATAATATTGATGAACTTATTGATATATGCAGAAAATATCCTGACGAAGGAAGATATCATCTGCAAAACTTTGAATTTACTCCATGGCTGGTCGGTCTTGGAATACCTGATTATGCACTGGAAGAAACAATACTGGAAGTATATCCTCCTGAATATGACCTGGTATGTTTCTGTGCTGTAGTTGCGGAATTTCTGGAACATATGAAATTAAAAAAGGTACTCCCTGACATGGACGAAGAAGAACTGATAAGAATAGCAAAAAAACATAACCTGACATGCCTTCTTCCTGAAATCCATGAAGAATTTTATACAGAGAAACCTTTTGAGGAATCTCCCGGAGTTGCCAGGGTTCTTCCTGAAATTATAAAAAATGAAACTGATCAGAGTGACATGATATTAATACGGGCAGGTAATTTCCTTATGGGAAAACAGGGAGGACAGAATAATCCCAGGCATACAGTTTATCTGGATGATTATTATATAGATAAATACCCTGTCACAAATCTTCAGTATGAAAAATTCATAAAAGAAACTAAATATAAAACTGAAGGTGACTATGGAAAATATTATTCTTCAGGAACAGGTAATTATCCGGTAACGTGCCTTACATGGAATGATGCATGTGCTTATTTAAAATGGGCAGGTAAAAGGCTTCCTACAGAAGCAGAATGGGAAAAAGCTGCTGCCGGCCCGGAAGGCCGATTATATCCCTGGGGAGAAACATGGGATCCCAATAAATGTAATAATCTTAATATTACCAGGAAAGATATAATAGCCCGTATGATGAATATAAATAACAACAGAGGCACTATACCTGTAGGTATAATTCCCGAAGGTGCAAGTGTTTACGGCGTAGAAGACATGGCAGGAAATGTATGGGAATGGTGTGAAGACTGGTATGAAGAGCTATATTACGGAAAAAGCCCTTCTTCAAACCCTCAGGGCCCTTCTGCAGGTAAATATAAAATTGCCAGGGGTGGTTCCTGGAAAGCAAATTACGATTACTTCTTTCAATGTTCAAACAGAAGATGGGCAGCTCCACAGGACCGTATTACATTCTGCGGTTTTAGAGGAGTAAAGGACGTGAAGAGTGAAGAGTGATGTGCATTCCTCTTCACGCTTCACCCCCTTCACAGCTACTAAAAAATTACTTCAATTTATAAATAGTAGAGGAAGACCTTCCATTTTTATAATCTATTTTCACCTGGAAAAATTTCGCATCTGATTTTTTCTTCAAATTACATTTAAAAGGAAAGGCAGTTACTGTTTCACTCTGTAATTCTTCTTTACTGGAATTCAGAAGAATATAATGAACCTGGGATATAGAATTATCTGATTGTTCTTCAAAAGAAGTACTGAACAGGCCATCAGATGTGATATTTAGATTTTTCATACGCATATTAGGCGGTAATGTCTGAGGCGCATCAGACGGAAAATCAGGTATGGAAGGAACATACGGCTCATAATAGGTAGGAGTATAGGTTTCTTCATAATATGGCTCAGGTGTCTTACTGGGCGGCGGTACATAGGTAACCTTCGGAGTCGGCTTTGGCGTCACTTTTGGCTTTTCACTATAGGAAACACTTACTTTAGGAGTAGGGATTGGAGTCGGAACTGGATATTCAATAGTGCTTGCATAATAGCGATTTTCATTAAAAGCCGGCCCCGGTACACTCGGCTTATCATTTGAATAATTATATGAAAGGTCTTTATCTATAGAGCTTGCAGAAGCAAGAGTAAATTCCTTCGGTATTGACGTATAAAGCTGGTTAACATCATTTATAAAAGCCGGATCGTTATAAGACAATTCCCTTATTGTATCCTGCAGAATGGACGGAGATATGGGGCCTCCTTCATAATCACTGTGTTCAATGGCTTTCATATAAATTCTTTCAAGAGCATAACCTTTCCCGTATGGTACGGCATATCTTGGCTGTAATCCCTGGGTTATAAGTAAATTATCCCTGAGGAGTGAAAGCCACCAGTAAGCCAGTGTAGTCCTGCTTCCGCTGGCTCCGCGAAATTTTTTTGCCATATTGCCGTCAACAGTTACTATAGTATTTTTACCGGCAGGATCAACAGACTGGATAACTACCTCTCCGCTGTTATAGCCTACAATAAAGGATTCCGGTGAATTTTTTCCGCTGTTCAGAAGATAATTCAATCTATCTGCTATTATCTTTGCTCTGTCATAAGGTGTCAGTTTACCTGCCTTATCTGTTATGGACATAAGTGTCATTCCTGAAAAGGTAACAAGACCTTTACCATCGTAATATTTATAATCAAAATAATCTTCACCTTTTGCAATTGAAAAGGAACAGAGTAATAACAATAAAATCACCTGATATGTTAATATTTTCACATAAACCATCTCCTTTGTAAGGTTCTTTAATATATTATAACAGAATACCTTAATGTTCTAATATAATTTAGGCGGATTTTTTTTAAATTTTTCTACTTTTTAGAATGTAATTCACTATCTAATTCCGTAAAACTGTATGATTGCAAGGCCTTTCCTTGACTGTTCCGCAAGTTCGCAATCGGGATCAATATCTATAACCTTCTTGAAATAACCGGCAGCATCTTTAAATTTACCTGCTTTAAGATATATCAATCCAAGTCCGTAATAAGGTTCGACATAATCAGATTTAAGTTTTATAGATATTAAATATTCCTTTACAGCAGCTTCCATATTATCTTTTTTATAATAAGCTCTGCCAAGATTATAATGAACATAAGGGTCTAAAGGATCAATATCAATAGATTTTTTATATTCTTTTATGGCATCATCGTAATGGTCCTGATATGCATAAACCCTGCCGAGATTATAATGAACATAATATATATCAGGATCTAATTTAATAGATTTTTTATAATTTTCTATGGCAGAAGAAAAATCTTTTTTTACTACATAATAATTAGCCTTTGTATAATAATTCAAAGGATCATTGGGGTCTAATTTTATGGCTTTATTTATATTGGCACGAACTTCATCAAGTTTTATATTTTTTATTATATAAATATCAGATTTGCCACGGAGTCCTTCTATGGAATTCTTATCCAGTTCCAGAGATTTCTTGAACCATTTAAGGGCTCTGTCATAATCTTCTTTTCTTTTATAGCACTCCCCTATGCCGTTAGTGGCATCTATATTATTGGGATTATCTTCCAGTATCTTTTTATATTCTTCTATGGCCTTATCATATTTTCTGCCTGTAATATATACGTCAGCCATTTCCAGCCTTGCCTGATGGTAATCATCCTGAACCTTGAGAGCCAGGGTAAACCATTTCATAGCATTTGTATAGTCTTTCTTTTTCTTATAGG
>DAIOEN010000397.1:0-4191 GCA_036746235.1 Vulcanimicrobiota bacterium
ATATAAAAGACTAATTTTTCTTCTCCAGAGCCTGCCAGGCAGAAGCTTTTTACGGCTACCCTTTTATCTGTTTCAGTACTAAGGGACAGACGGCGCTGAAGACAGTGCCGGAGAAAACTTGAAGATATTTCCTCCTGTTCCAGTCATGGAAAGACCGGACTGACTGCCGGTATTTGTTATAACCGCTGTATTATCTACTGCATCGGTAATTGAAGCAGGACTGTTGGCTCTCGGAAGATTGGGAGCAGTACTGTTTCCCCACCAGTTATTGCTTATATCAAAATATCCGAATGAAGGAACTGTTGCATACCTGCTCACTACTCCGCCAGTATTTGCCGAAGTGGCAGGTACGATAATGGAATTATTTGTCACAGTGGGACGGGTTGCAGCGGTAAAGGAATTACAGGAATCATTGTCAAACAATATTCCCCCTGCCAGAACACTTATCAGGTTTGACGTTATATTAAGGGTGGAGCCTGCTGCACCTGATGCTCTCATAATATAAATACCTTTACTGCCTCCAGAGATACTGGTTATATTATTATGTGTTATAGAATAATTGGCAGTATAAGAATTATTAAACTGGGCAATAGATATACCTGTAACATTATCCTGCAGAATATTTTCACTGCAATCAAGAGTGAACGGTCCTGTCCCCGGGGAATAGACACCAATGGAAATACCGTATCCGTTGCCTGAAGAATTATTACCTGAAACAGTATTATTACTTATAGTGAGATCTCCTTCAAAACTATTAATCCCAATACCACTGAAACCTCCGGATGCGCTCAGGGTATTATTTGTTATAACCGTTTTCATACGGCCTGTAACATACAGGCCGGAAGTGGTATAATTCTGTATAGTATTATCGGTAAGTGTTATATTATACCCATAGGCATAAATACCAGAACCGCTTGTGAGAAAACCCTTTATTATATTATTCTCAATCTTAACCGGATTGGCCAGGGGATTTGAATTAACACATTCAATTCCCTGGTTTATTGATGAATTAGCACTTGCATCAAGAGTGAAATTACTTATACTGTTGCCGGAAATATTAAGGTTAACAATAATTCCGGAACCGGATGAAGGTTTAATAATTGTAGTATTCTTATTCTCACCGATAAAAGACACATTCTCTACAGTGCAATTTATTTGCTCATCATAGGTTCCTGCAGATACATATATATTATCTCCCTTACCGGCAGCGGCAGCAGCGAGAGATATGGTGCTGTAAGAAGCCTGATACACACCTGCCGAATTATAACGGCGGACTCTGTCTGTACCGTTGTTTACAATAACACTGTTTCCTGTAGTGCCGCCTGAACAATCATAGAGATACTGCCCTGTTCCTACTATGGCAGTAAACTGCCTTGACGCCATACCGAGTGAAGGGATAACCACATTGGGATCATTCGGAGAAAGATAGGTGCCTGCTGTGGTAAAATTAAGAGTCCTTGACACACTGCCCGTATTCACCCAGTACACACTGTCATTTAAATTGATTATGATGTCTTTCGGATTAACTGTTCCATCAGGACTTATATCCACTCCTAAATTCACCGTATTACGTAACGGACTATTGGCAGGAGTAAGTTCAAAATAACAGGTTCTCCTGGCCATTTCCATACCTGCGGAAGTTTTTGCTATAAAAAAGGCTACCTTTTTTCCGTAGGGAAGGTCATTGAATGGCCCGCTGTTGGCCCAGGTATTTGCACCGGGAGCCGTCCTCTCTAAATGTCTCCACTGATTGGAAGGACTTCCTGTGTAATTCGTCGGATTAGCAGGATCAAAACTATTCGGATCATTATATAAATATATATCGATGGTCTGTACAAAAGGACTTATTACCTGACCGCTTATATCTTTCGTACTCTCAGCTATATCAGGAGCATTTACCAGAAATTCTACACTCCCTGTACCAATGGTTGCAGGCTCTGTATTTACATTACCGGGCACAACGCCGGTACTGCTTCCTCCGCACCCTGACAGACAAATTATTATCAGAGTCATCAATATTCCATAGAAAAATTTCTTCATTTACATGCCTCCTTTACTGTATCACAGGATTCCATACTCCGCTTGATGGTGTTGTCGTACTCACCGGGGTTGCCGTAATAGTCGATGTAGCAGTAATTGTTGCCGTGGCAGTTACTGTGGATACAGGAGTAGAAGTGGGAGTAACTGCAGGTGTCGGTGCAACCTGGCCGTTTATTATATTCACTGTTACCGTTCCCGGTGAAGTGAGGGTTATATTTATCGCTCCTGTGGCTGGCTGGCCATTGCTATATAAAGTCTTACTCAGCCACGCTTCCACACGATAATTACCTGCAGAAAGGTTGGAGAAGGTATACCTTCCCTCAAGATCCGTTATTTGATCTGATATATATACAGAGTCTCTGTACAAACGTACATAGGCAGAAGGAACAGCTACGCCATTATTCATTACGAAACCTGTTATAGTCACATTATTTAATACAGGAGTCGATGTTACAGTAACTATTACTTTGCTGTCATCTCCACAGCCGGTTATGTATAGAAATAGAAAACTTGATACCAGTAAAAGCAAAATTAAGATATTCAGCTTCTTTGCCACTCTTTATATTTCCTCCTTATTAAAAATATTTATAAAACGATTAAGAAAAAACACCTCCTTTCACGGAAAAGATGGGCACGTCTGAGAAGCAAAAAGTTTTCTCACCACGGCAGAGGTGTGATTTGCACCCGTAGAGCCTGAAAAGGTTCTGCAGCCATTTTTATATGCTTCTCATGTAAGAGCATATCTTTTCCCTGAGAATTTTTTTATCACGCCAAAAATCCTGCTGCTATTTTCCCAGAGCCTTTAAAGCTTCTTCTTTACCCTTTTTGGCCTCTTCAAAACCAGGGTAACCTTCCAATGCTTTATCATAACATTTAATGGCTGCTTCATATTTTCCGAGTTTGTATAAAGCGTCTCCCTTGTAATACCAGGCATGGGAATAGGTACGTTCAACTTCTAAAGCTTTATTATAATACTTAATGGCTTCTTCGTATCTTTTTACTTCATGTAAATTTCTTCCCATTTTATAAAGAAAGACAAATTTAGGTTCAATTTCTGCACCTTTATCAACACATTTCATGGCTTCTTCCTGTTTTCCGAGTTCCCATAAGGCCATTCCCTTGTTATACCAGACATAGGCGTATTTAGAGTCAATCTCTAAAGCTTTATTATAACATTTAATGGCTCCTTCATATTTCCCCAGGAGAAATAAAGCAGTTCCCTTTTGACACCACGCTTCATTGCTTTCAGGGTTAATAGCCAGACTTTTATCCAGATATTTTATTGCTTCTTCATATCTTTTCTGTATACTGAGAAGAAGCCCTCTGGCCAGTAATGCATAAGAACTTTTAGGATTGATTTTCATGGCTTTCTGGCAGCATTTTTCTGCTTCTTCAACATCACGATGTGCAAGAGCACAGGCTTTAGCGGCCAGAAATTTATCAGAATCAGGTTTTAGCTCCACTGCTTTACTGTAGCTATCGATAGCCGCTGTCATAGCATTCATTCTATAATAACAATTTCCGAGATTGAACCACAGGTCTGCTGATGCAGGATTAAGTTCTACTGCTTTTTCAAAACACTGTGCTGCTTCTTTTGATTTACCCTGTTTGAAAAGTTCTACTCCCTTTTTATTCCATTCCTTTGCCGATTGTGCAAAAATACATGTCGTTGTTATCAGCAGGAATAATAAGATTATCGTCTGTACTTTTAAGAACATTTAAAAACCTCCTCTTTTAATTTGTCCTGTAATTCTCTCAGGAAACATTAAAATCCTTCCGTTTTACGGTAATATAAAACAGGTGAATTGAGTTGGATACTATCCGGGCCATAGGGCTTTTACAAAACAGAGAAGGAAAAATAAAGCATTAAATAGAATAAATTAATAAATTCGTAATTTACTGAGGTGAGTATGAAATATATGCTCTCGTGACGGGTAACGCGTAACACGTAACGGGAGGAAACCATTTATTACATGCTTATGGCCAGGTCAGTATTTTAACGCCAGTATTTTTGAAAATACTGGAAATAATTTCAGTGAATACCAGGAATGTAACCTGAACGGCTATTGATAATTGATCAGGAAGGAGGGATTTTGGATGAAAAAAAATCTCAGGGAACTTGTAGACAGAATTCTTGAAGATAAGAAGATA
>DAIOEN010000398.1:0-4182 GCA_036746235.1 Vulcanimicrobiota bacterium
ATACCTCATTCCCTTACCACAAGGTGAGAAGAATTTTCACTCTTCGAGGCTGTATCGTTGGTATGGTAAAATTAAAGCCGGTTCAAATAGTTTTTCTGCCAGATTTATCTTATCTCTCTATAATTCTTTATCTATTAAATCTTATTACAAATTTTACAGAATCTCCTGTCAGTTTCCGCTATTCTGTTACAGAGTATCTTTGCCAGATTTATTCCCAGTGCCGGATATTTACCAAGCATATTAAGGAAATCATCTTCATAAATCACATATAATTCTGCTTTAGCGGAAATTACTTTTGCCGAAAGTGAATGGAATGAACCTGATATAACGCCTACTTCTCCGAAAATATCTCCTTCCCTGACTTTTACTAAATCATTTGATTTTCTGTAAAGTGCAACATCTCCTGATTTAATTATATAGACACAATCTGCCTTTTCCCCTTCGTTAAATAAAACCTCTGACTGTTCATACCGTTTAAATTTAATTCTTGACGACACCCTGTCTATTTCTTCCTGTGAAAGGACATTGAAAAGAGGCAGAGAAGCAACTATCTTATTCTTTTTTCTGGTATTTAACATCCTGTCTTTAATATAAAGAGAATAATTCTCAAAATATTTTAGAAGGCGATTATTGGCTTTTTCAATTCTATTACAGATGATTTTCAATAGATTTAAATTCAAAGAAGGGTATTTACGGAGCATATAAAGGAAATCTCTTCTGGTAATAATATAAAGTTCTGCTTTATCTGAAGATACCTTTGCAGAAAAGGTCCTCGAAATGTCCGGGATAAGACCTATCTCCCCCAGTATATCACCATTTTGAAGGGTAACAAGATCCTTTACAACTCCATTATCAAAAATTGTATAGATAGTTATCTTTCCTGATTTTATAATATATAAATCTTCTGCCCTGTCACCTTCCATGAATAAAACTGTATCTTTCACATATCTCTTCATTTTAATATCTACCGAAAGTTTTTCCATTTCTTCACAGGAAAGAACTGAAAATAAATCAACATTATTTATTAAATCAGATTTTCTTACGATATGTACCGGCTCTTCCTTATTCAACTGATAGGATGCCTGCAGCAGCATTTCGTCTCTGTAAGAGAGGAATGTGTGGTAAAGTATTTGAAAGGCTGTACTGTTAGAATAAACTTTATGTACCAGTTCAACTGCATTATCAAGATGGTTTTTATCTTTATCCTTAAAATAAAGCTCTATTTCATAACAATAAGCCAGTATTGAAGCCAGTTCTTTCTCTCTTAAGGTCAATAATTTCTCTTCGAAAAGATCGAGAAAAATTTTTTGTTCCTCTGTATCAGGAAGAAATAATGTTCCTGATTCTTTAAGATTATAAAAATTCTTCAGATTTTTTGTACCGAGTATTTTTGTTGTTTCTATATTATTTTTATACAATTTTATCATAAAGGGATCTGAATTTGCCACATAAATATCATGAAAAGAATGCAAAAAATCGACTGTTTCTTTAATTTGTTCTTCTGCTATGACATGTACCTGTTTATCTGTAAAATAATCCAGGAAGGTAAACAAATCGGAAGGATGGAGGAGGCTTATAAGGAGATGTAATCTCTTCGAACGGGAGGCAAGGGAAATACCTTTTTCTTTTATATAATCCAGTATATCCTCCTTTTCATTGTCCCTGGAAGAAAAGAACTCTTCTATATCAGTGAGATTCTCAGTATAAAAATAATTTATATTATTGAAATCAACTTTTTTCTTCAGGGTTTCTTTTATTTCTCTTATGTGATGCCTTAATTTTTCTATGTAATATTTACGTTCATCAACCTGTTTTATACCTCCGTACTGTATCATAGGAGTAAATTGTGCATCTTCACAGTAATTATTATATTTACCCAGTTTCTTTATAATTTCATCTATATACCAGAGAGAATAACATTTATTCATTTGCAACACCCCTTAAAACTGACAGAATTTCAATAATCTTCAAATCAACAAGACCTTCGTAAATTTTTTTCATGCCTTCTTCGGCGCTCTCCATATTTCTGTCACGGGAAGACCTTTCTATTATTCCCAGGCCATCTTCCAGATTATCCAGAGCACCTTCAAAAAAATCTATGAGACGGGACATTTTCTCTCTGTTTTCATCAGGAGCATTCAATTCCTCTTCTAACATCTCTACAAGATCTCCATCCTGTATATCATAGATTATATCTTTTAATTCATCCAGATAATCCCAGAGTTTATCTTCCGGTATATTATAACCGGAATTAACTATATCCTTCAGCTTTGTAAGAATGGGTAAATGTTCGACCACACGGATAGCTTCCCTTTCTACAAAATGTTCTTCTCTTACGGGAAGAAATTTGTTAAAAAACTCAAAGTCCTTATAATAAACCCTGTTTGTAACATGAGCCAGTATATCTGTTATTTCCTGAATTTCTTCAAGGTAAGTTTCATCTTTTTCTTCCTCATACAATGAAAGTTTTTCATCTATCATGTCAAGGTGATTTTCTATTTCCATTAAAGATGTCTCCGTGTCGGAAAAATCAGGTATTTTTTCCTGATAATTTCTTATTAATTTTATTATAGTGTCACTATTAGTTTCATTATTAAATTCTTCTGTTGAATTTAATAAATATGTAAGCCACCAGAAAAAATATGGATAATCCACACATAATCTCCTTTCTTTTTAGCTATTTCCATTTACTATGCACATTAACAGTTTTTTTCTTATATATTTTTGTACCGTCAGGTAATGTCACATCTGCCATAGTTTTCTTATTTGCACTGCATCAATAGTAAAAAAATTTTACCATATCTTTATAACCATGTTCTACAGCAATATCAAGAGGAGTTTTCCCTTCTTTATTTTTACAATGGCTACTGGCGCCTTTTGAGAGCAGAATTTTCACTGCTCTAACCCTGTTATGACAGGCGAATACATGAAGAGGTGTGTCTCCATCATTATTTCTGGCATTAATATTCGCTCCTCTGGAAATAAGAAATTCTATTATTTTTTCGTTATCCCCTGCCATATGTAACGGCGTATTGCCGGATTTATCTTTACCATTTATACTGGCACCTCTATCTGCCAGTAACTTCACCAGAGAAAAGTTATCAGCCCATACAGCTTCATGAAAAGGGGTACGACCATAATCATCAGAAATATCTAATCTGGCACCATGTTTTATAAAAAAAACTGCTATATCAGCCTGTCCATGCTCACAGGCGTAATGTACAGGAGTTTTCCCAACGCTATCTATAACATTAACAGACATTCCATGAGATATAAAAAATTTTACTATCTCTATATCTCCAGAACATACCGATTTATAGAAAAGAGGCGTATAGTTATCATCTTTAATAAGATTAATTCCATTAATCCGGGAAAGTAAACAAATTACCATAGCCCTGTTATTGGGCTTCCTGACTGCACAATCAAGAGGAGTTTCTTCTGCAGCATTTTTCATACCTGGATCGGCACCTTTTTCTACAAGGAAACCGGCTATTTCTACAGAACCTGCAAGAACGGCACAATGGAGAGGGGAATAACCATCCGGGGTTCTTTCCAGAGAATGTTCAGTAACTATATGCCTTTTATTCGGATCTGCTCCTCTGGCTATCAGCAGTTTAACCATAGAAAGATTTTTGTTCAAAATTGCTCTATGTAATACAGTGCCGGTAATATAAATATCTTCATCATCAAAAACTCCTTCTCCTCCCATAATATAATTTATCATATTTACATCGGCTCCATTGTCTATAAGAAAAGAGGTAAGAGATTCATTTCCACTGTCTACGGCATAATAAAGAGCTGAACGGCCATCCTTATTATGTTCATTAATAAAAGAATGATATGTATTAAGATAAAATTTTGCTGTATCTTTATCACCATTTTTAATTGCCAGGATAAAATTCTCAAAAGCTTTTTCTTTCCATTCAGCACAATATGAACAAATATCATCATAAGCACATTTAATATTTTCACAGGAAAGACAGAAAAAAGGAATCAAACATATTAAAAAGAAGGATCTAATTAATTTCATATAAAACCTCTATTCACACTGACTATGATAGTAATCTATAGTATGAATTTTCATAGAAAAATATAGAAAGATTCTATAAAAACCCTTTGGTCTCACAGACAAAATAAGGATTCTCATCAGTTAAGACCTTAGCCTTACTATAGAGGCGTCCC
>DAIOEN010000399.1:0-4158 GCA_036746235.1 Vulcanimicrobiota bacterium
GTAACCATTTTATCAGCTTCTGCCTGACAGGCTCTTACGAAGAAAAATAATTTGCTTTATATCATTTGTTTTGCAGACAATAAATTAACCCTTATTTAATTTTTAATACTATATAAAAAACTAATTTTTCTTCTCCAGAGCCTGCCAGGCAGAAGCTTTTTACGGATACCCTTTTACCTGTTACGGTACTTAGAGCCTATCCGAAAAGTAATATTTTTTTCACATCCTTTCCACTGCCAGGTTCTGGAGAAAAATATATACCGTATTAACAGCCAGTTGTAAATTAAACAGAGGCAAGATAGTAAATGTCTGTAAAAATAGATTTCCTTTCAGGAGGATTATAGATTTTTCGGAAGAGCCTGGCAGTGGAAAGGTATGGAGCGACTTTTCGGATATGCTCTTATTACCCCACCAGGTAAAAAGTATCCAAAAAACTATAAATAGTGAGTAGTGAGTGTAAAACCAACTTATTACTCACCACATATAAACTGGCATCATATCGGGACTCACAAATCACTTTTCTACGTGAAACTCTTCTATGTCTTTGAACTGTTCCTTTATCGCTATAAAACGATCTTCCACATTAAGAAAAGCCGTAATAACATCTTCGTCAAATTGAGTTCCCCGTCCTTCAAGTATAATTGCTTTTGCTTCATCATGAGACATTTTTTTGCGGTACACCCTGTCTGATGTAAGGGCATCATATACATCAGCTACTGCAACTATTCTTGCCGCAAGTGGTATTTCGTCACCTTTGAGCTTTGCAGGATAGCCATTGCCGTCCCATCTTTCATGATGGTAATAGGCTATTTCTTTTCCCATGCTCAGGAAGCTTGTTTCTCCTGAGCTTTCTTTCTGTAACATTTCTTCTGTTTCTTTAAGTGCATTTCCGCCTATAATAGTATGAGTTTCTATAATAGCTCTTTCATATGGTTCCAGTTTACCGGGTTTGAGCAGTACTGAATCAGGTACTCCTACCTTCCCGACATCATGGAGTGCACTTGACGTATAAATATCATTTATAAAATTTTCATCAATTTTATCTTTAAATTTTTCCTGATTTTTTACTTCAATAGCAATAAGTTTTGCATAATACTGCATTCTTTTTATATGAGCTCCCGTTTCAGGATCTCTGCTTTCTGCAAGTTTTGAAAGACCATGTATGGCCATTTCCTGGGTTTTTTGCAGATGAATATTACTTTTTTCCAGTTCTTTGTAAATTTTTTCCAGATTTTTATTGGTAAGTTCCAGTTTATCCTGTGAATATCTCAATTCTCCTATCATCTGGTTAAAAGCCTCTGACAGGGCTCCGAATTCCTCTGTAGTATTTATTTCAACCATGACATCCATGTTGCCCTTTCTTATTTCATTTACCGCATACATTAACCGCGATATTGGTCTGCATATAGTATCTTTTATGAATGAAGATATAATTATTATAATTATAGCAGTTATTCCTGCAATTATAAGGGAAATCCATAGCTGTTCTTTTTCCATATCCAGTGTATTTATTTTTGATAATGGAAGTTCTGAAAGCCATGTGTTATTTCTTAGAAAAGCTCTGTTTTTTTCATATTGCAAGAAGCTTGTAATAGATATGGAAAGAAGATTAATAAGTAGAAAGGAAAATATGAGCTTATTAGAAATAGACCAGTTTTTAAATTTAATCTTATTCCACAGGCTCATTAATAAACCACCATTAATCATTATGAAGGTTGACTGCTGAAAATTGAATGCTTACTTATTATACTATACTATTTATTTAAACTCAAGTGGATAGGGTTTTTTTACAACAGGTAAATTCATTTTTACTGGAAATTACACTTACTTTCATAAATCTATTAATTAGTGAGTAGTGAATAGTGAATAGTGAGTGAAGATTACTTTCACCACTCACTTAAATTTTAATAAATTATGAAATACACTATAAATATGATTTTCATTACAATTAAATCTACCTGTCATAAAAAACACTATCAGTGAAACATTGACTTTCTTTGTTACTTCTGCTATATTTTTATGAGAATATTTATGATTTTAAGATTTTTTTATTTACTTTTCTCAAGAAGGAGATAGTGGTAATAAATTTTCTCCATGATTACATTATTTTATGATATTGAAATATAAATTAGCAGTAGGCCAATCTTCTAAATATAAAACTATAGTTCAATCTTTGCGTGAAGCCAGAGAAGGTACTTATTATGAAAAACTTGACAGCAAAATGGAAATGACTATGACCCAGAATGTTGTAAAAGTTCATAGTAATGGAATAATGGAAATAAAAGTCTCTATAGATTCTTCTTCTTTATGGAAAAACGGACATCAGATTTCTATCAGTAACAAAGGTAAAATTTTTAATATGAAGATGGCTGATAACGGAGAAATAACGGAATCTTCTGTTACAGGGCCTCAGAGTCCTCCCTCCTTCCCTGAAAAGGATATTAATCCCGGGGATACGTGGATCAGTGAAAAAGAAATTTCTCTTCCTTCTCAACCAAAAGGTGCAATGTTAAAAACTTTATATAAATTCGAAGGATTGGAGAAATTTAATGGTTTTGATTGTGCTAAAATATCTGTAAATACTGAAGAAGTTAATTTTAATTTTGATGAAGGTGTAACTCAGTCAATAGGCGGTCATGGTGTTACTTATTTTGCTTACGGAGAAGGGAAATTGATAAAATCAGAAGTTAATACCTATACCAGGACTTCCCTTTCAGAGGCAGAAATAAAAGTAACCACCCGAGTTATAGTAAATCATCTCGGACAGGTAGAGGAAAAACCGGTAATGCAGGATTTTCTGTTTGCCCTGTAAATGAGTAAATATTTATATGAGAAGCGTAACAGGTAACGCGTAAGTCGTGACGGGAGGGACTGATTTTCATTCTTTGTTATGGCCCGATGGTCATGGTTTTGGGTGAAAGTCTTGAGTCTCTCGTAATTTTTGATGTTTACATAAAATATTTTATACTCTCTAAATTTTTCTTGAAATTGAAAGAGAGAACCTGTTTAAACAGTTATGGATGAAAATATAAGAACAATAGTGTTGGATGGTTTATCTTCGTTATTTAAAGAAGGGAACTTTATTTCTCAGGCTCCATTGATGGATATATATCTTAAAGAGCCTGAAAAAGTAATTAAAAGCACACCTGCAGACTTAAATCTTACACATGTCCAGAGAGTAAATACTCTTAAAATAGCTGAAACAGTTTCTTTTGTAAACCTCTCTTTTAAAAATATACCGGTAGAAAAACTTGTAATACCATCTTTATTATCCTGCATAGAACTGTCATTGTGGGAAGTACAACCTGAAGGTGAGGAAGTAATTGCATCTTCTTTTTGCGGATATTCCGTTTATGCCCTTCCCATATTTATAGATTTTTATTTTAAAACATCATCCATACCATCAAATTCCAATGGAGAGGTTGAAAAGATAATCTATTCCATAAGAAAATTAATTTCTTCCAAAAAATATACGGATATTTTTTCACAGGTTTCACAGGAAATGATAAGAAAACATGCAGAAGAAGAATGGCTTGTTTACAGACCTGGCAGAGGAAGTAAATGGACAGGTATTACCAGTTTCATTTTATCCAGGGAAGAGGAAATAATAAAATCACTGAAAATTTTAATGAATTTATTAAAATAAATTTGCCTGTAAGAAGGAAAGGGATAATAAGTGGAGAATTTCAATGTTTAACTATTTTTCGAAAAAAATCAGGTGTTTAAATTTATGTATTTAAGAGATATTATTGAAAAATATTACGATGCATCACTGAAGAGTAATCATAAAATACATAGAGGTCTATGTAATAAAGTTATGAAAGAATATCCGGATCTTATTGATTTACTTGAAGAAACTGCTATAGAAATAGTCAGTAACAATGAATCGGAGATCCTTGATATTATAGAAGGTTGTGAAGATGTATTCGAACTGGAAGAAGAAATAAATGATTTCATGGTATCAGAAATAGTTGCATCCTATTTCACAGGTTTTATATGGCATTATGTAGTTCAGAATAAAGAACAGATAGATGAAATGATTAAAAATGGAGCTTTTGATAATGAAGAGGTCTTAACGGAAGATGATTTTATAAAATATAATGTAGAAGTAGAGAGAATATTATTTGACGAAGATACTGATTTCAGTGAAAGAATTAA
>DAIOEN010000400.1:0-4146 GCA_036746235.1 Vulcanimicrobiota bacterium
AGTCAGATTTATCTTATATGTGCTGTTAATCTCATATAAAGAATCTTCTATTTCGTTGCGCATTTTATTCTGAGTATCAGTATTGTTTACCCAGTCAACTATTTTATTCTGCTGAATTATGTCGTCTATTGCTATAGCCGTATCTGCCGATATATCTTTTATATCAGGGATATTATTAGTTTTATTGAGAGTTTCCAGGACAATTCCGTAGAAGGCTTTGGCTATTAATCTGTGTTTTAATTTATCCGGTATTTCGTCTCCTGTTCTATCTCTTACCGAGACCATTATGCCTTTGACTGTTTCAAGATATTCTTTTTCAGATATTCTCCTGTTTTTAAAATTTTCTATGGTGTCTTTTAATAATTTTGAAAATCTGGTATAAAATACAGGCTCTTCTTCCAGTTTTTCTTCTATGGTCTTTTCTGTTCTGTATGCTATTGTGTCTGCCTGAGAAGCTATTGTTTTACATTCCTCTACCTGGGCCTGGAATTTTTCAGTTTCAAAGATATTAACAGGTTCTGTTATCTGTAATATTTCATTTGAAGGTATATAGGTGTCTATGAGTTTACGGATTTTTGGTTCATAGTCTCTGTAGTCTATTTCATCCGAGTAACGTCTTTTTACTGATTTTCCTAAGGAGAGAAAAAATCTGAGATCCTTTTGATATTTATCTATTTTTTCTTCCGGTGTTTCTTCTAAATATTTACCTGAAGACATGGCAACAGATAAGGTTTTTGCATAGTCTGTTAACCTCTCATAAAAGTTATCTCTCAATACTTCGTCTGATAGTAATCGTTCATAGGCTTCTTCATCTGATTTATTTTTAATTTCTTTAAAAATTTCCCGGAGATCCGAATGTTTTTGAGGGAGTGTATTGATTTCTTCTGTTATATTTTTAAGCAATCCCTCTATATCTTCATTGTCAAAGTCTTCAAGAGATGTATAGTCTGCCAGAGCTTTATCGAGATCACCTAACAATCCGTAATAATCTATAATATATCCGAATTCTTTATTGTCATAAAGACGGTTAACCCTTGCTATGGCCTGAAGAAGTTTATGATCTCTTAAATTTCTGGTTATATAGAGAACTACATTTCTTGGAGCGTCAAAACCTGTGAGTAATTTATCTACGACTATTATAATTTCAGGGTAGTCGTCATTTTTGAATGAATTAATAACCTGTTTGTTATAATTCTTCTCATTGCCATATTTATTCATCATGTTTTTCCAGAATATCTGGACTTCACTTTTTGTTTCTTCAAAAACATCTTCATGGCCTTCTCTTGTATCAGGACCGGAGATTAAAATTTCCGATGATATGTCTCCAAAGTCATCGAGATATTTTTTGTATTTCAGAGCAGCAATTTTTGAAGGGGCTGTTAATTGCCCTTTAAAAGAAGTGTTTTTCCATGTTTTTTTGAAATGTTCGCTTATGTCATAGGCTGCACTGGCGATTTTCTGTTCTGCTTCATTCAACCGGTCTGCTGTACTGAATTTTCTTTTCAGATCTGTTTTTTGTTTTTCCGTCAGATTTTTAGATATTTTTTTAAACCAGCTGTCAATTGAGATCTGATCGGCTTCCTGTACGACATGGCGTCCTTCATAGAGCAGTGGGACAACAGCCTTATCCTTTAAGGCTCTATCGATTGTATAGGTGTCTATAATGCCTCCGAATTTTCTGGCGGTGTTTTTGTCTTTTTTCATTAAAGGTGTGCCGGTAAATCCTATATAACAGGCTTCCGGGAGTACGTTTCCCATTGTGGCATTTGCCACACCATACTGGCTCCTGTGGCTTTCGTCTACAAGAACAAAAATATTATGTGATTTATCTTTGAATTTTCTCTTTTTTCCTGCTGTTTCAAACTTATCTATTATGGTAGTTATGATTTCTTTCTTTTCTTTTATTTTACTTACCAGATCTTCACCGCTTGTAGCCTGCACCGGATCTTTGCCGCACTGATGAAATGTTTTATATATCTGATCATCAAGATCTACTCTGTCTGTAACAAGGATTATCTCGTGTCAGAGATAGATGGCTCCAGTGAAAGAGCTTTTGCCATCATCACCATTGTTAAGGATTTTCCGCTTCCCTGGGTATGCCAGATGACTCCTCCCTGTCTTTTTCCTTCTTTATTTATTTCTGTTACCCGTTCCAGAGTATTTTTAACTGCAAAATACTGCTGATATCTTGCAATTTTCTTTACTCCGCAGTCATATAAAATAAAGTTATATATAAGTTCAATAAATCTATCAGGTTTTAATAGAGAATATATAAGGCGGTCCTGTTCTGTGACTGTTATTTCACCCTGTTCTGAAAGTGATTTTTTTATTAACTCCAGAAGGTTTTTATCCTCAGGAGATTCTATTTCACTGATTTCTTTTCCGTATCTGGCTTTACTTTCTTTAATGAGCAGGTTTGGAGAAATACCGGCTCTATCAAAATATGATTTACTATAGGCAAATGGCGGGGAAAATAATTTTTTTCTCTGTTCTTCTGTAAGAGGGGTATTTATAATCTCTAAAATTTCAGTTTCATTTATCTTTTCTTCTCTCCAGAGAGACCAGAATTTTGCTTTTGTGCCTGTAGTTGCATATTTACCTTCGTTTTTAGTAAGAGCCATAAGTATTTGAGAATATACAAAAAGACCCGGTATTTCGTTATCTTTCTGATTTCTTATATTCTGTGAAATGGCCTGAGCAAGAGGCTCTTTTATATCAGGTCTTTTACATTCTATTACTGAAAGGGGGATGCCATTTACAAAGAGGACTATATCAGGCCGTCTGGTTTCATTACTGCCGGTTCGTGAGACTTCAAATTCTGCCGTTACATGAAAGATATTGTTTTTTATGTTTTTCCAGTCAATGTATTTCAGATTGAAACTTTTTTTGTCTCCGTCCATATTCTGTTCAAAGCTTTTGCCCAGGCAGAGGAGATCGTAGATTTTTTCATTTGTGTTTATAAGGCCTTCATAATGATAATCTTTAAGGGCTTCTATGGCATTTTTTATATTACTGTCAGAGAATTCGTATTTTTTGCCTTTAAAGTTTATATGATTTATCTTCCTGAGCTGAGCTTCTAAAATTCCTTCGAGTATGACTTTTGATTTTTTGCCATGTCGTTCTTTCAGAGTTTCTTCAGGTGTGAGATAGATGTAACCCATATTCTGTAATAAGATTAAAGCAGGTATTTGAGAAATATGATCTTCTTTAAAGGACGGTGTGTTATGCATAGATAATTCATACTCCTTTTGTCTGAACCGGAATTTTCAGGATTAAAAGATTTACAGGATTTTTTATCTCTTTAATCTTATTAATCCCTTAAATCCTGGTTCTTATTTACTTGATTTTTTTGATTTCATCCTCACTCAGCCCGGTAATTTCACGGATTTCTTCTACTGAAAATTTCTTTTTAAATAAATTTTTGGCTATCTCTATGGCTTTCTTCTCTTCTCCTCTTATCCTTGCTGTCTCTATAGCTCCGTCTTCATCACGAAGGGATTTCAGCCTTGCCTCATAAATCTCTCTCTGTTCTTGATTTAAAGATATTCTGTCAATAATCACATTCGCTTTTTCTATTGGCTGAATTTCTTTCAGTGGTTCAGGCAGATTTGTTTCAGTAAATTTCTCTGCATATTTCAGAAAATATATCCATCTGTCCATTGTTCTTTTAAGATCAGGAAGGTCTTTTGTAAATTTTTCCAGTTCTATAAAGTGTATTTCCAACTGGTCTGTAAGATCAGTATTTTTTTTCAATTCTCTCAGTCTGTAAACATTATGATAATCATCTTCTTTTATGGCATTGAAATTCAGAATATTTATGCTGATAGTCTTTGCCAGATTTTTATATCCTATTCCTTCACTTATCTGAGAAGTATAGAGTTTTGACCAGTAGTATAAAGCCCTTTTCTGATAATAATACTGATCGGAAATCTGCATTTCAATATTATAATATTCTCCTTTTTCGTCTTTTGCTTTTATATCGAGGATTGTGAGTTTATCTTTACTGTATTCCTTGGTACCCAGAGGGTTAAGGATTTCTATGGATTGTATCGGGTAGGCCTGATAATCTTCCAGTATGGCATTT
This sequence comes from Vulcanimicrobiota bacterium, assembly GCA_036746235.1. Taxonomy (GTDB): domain Bacteria; phylum Vulcanimicrobiota; class SpSt-956; order SpSt-956; family JAKJGF01; genus CALARM01. Next base: position 4,085 of record DAIOEN010000400.1, read on the forward strand.
AATAAAGATATAAGGATATCTTTATTCTGCTCGTTTCCGAATATGAGTTTAAAGGCAAAATC
>DAIOEN010000401.1:0-4136 GCA_036746235.1 Vulcanimicrobiota bacterium
ACTCCTCATAGAAGAGATGATACCTTCTGTAAAAGATCTGGCAGAATTCTGTGATGTTTTCTGTGAAGAAGGAGCCTTCAGTGTAGAGGAAGCCAGGAAAATACTTCTTGCAGGGAAAGCCTGTGGATTGCTTCCCAGGATCCATGCAGAGCAACTGTCCTGTATCGGAGGAGCGGAACTGGCAGGAGAGATAAAAGCTCTTTCTGCAGATCACCTGGAATATATTTCCAGAGAAGGAATAGCTTCTATGGCTGCAAACGGGGTAGTGGCAGTTCTGTTACCCGGTGCTACCTTTTTTATGAACCTTGATAGATATGCTCCTGCAAGAACCATAATAGAAGAAGGAGTTCCTGTTGCTCTTGCAACGGATTATAATGCAGGATCGTGCTGGACCTATTCCATGCAGATGATCATGTCTCTTGCCTGTATAAAGATGAAAATGACACCGGAAGAAGCTATAGTTGCTTCTACTGTTAATGGTGCCTGTGCTCTTAAAAGAGAGGAGTTCGTCGGAACTCTTGAAACAGGAAAATATGGAGATGTAATTATCTGTGATGTCCCTGATTATTCTCTCCTTCCTTTTTATTTCGGTGCCAATCATGTAGTAACAGTTATAAAGAAGGGAAAGGTAGTTTTTGAGTGACCTGCAATAAGTTTGTTCCTCCCGTCACGCGTCACGAGAAACAGGACAACTATAGAAAAAAAAATTGAAGCTTTATAATTTTTTTAGAAATTAGAGGAGATTTTTTTCTTTTGTTGAATAGTTAGATAGTTTTTATTAGAAATTATATTATTATAGCTAGTGTTGTCGGTTACGAGGTGCTTTTTACCGGGAGGTGATATTTTAAATAGTTTTTCGTAGTTATAATTTTATTTTAGCTTCAAATTTTGAATTGAAGTTTTCACAGAAAGGAGGACAGATCTGGATTTAATGCTTATAGATATCTGTAAGCATAGCCAGAGTTGAAAATTTAATGAAAACAAGAATTATATTTTGTTCCGTTTTATTGATGGTATTTGCATTTTTACTTCCCAGTATTTCTCCGTTACTGGCTGCCTGGGATGATCCCAGTAATAAGCCGGATTTTTTCCTTGGTAATACTGAAGAGTTTAAAATACAAAATGTATTTATTAATGGAAAACCTCTAAATCCCAGTATATATTTCTTTACTATACATAGAGAGGTATTTGTACCTGTCCGTATAGTAACTTATGCACTCGGAAGAAAAGTTACATGGGATCCTGTTGATAGAAAGGTTTTTATTAATGGTAAAGAGTTAAATACCACAAGAGTTATTTTAGGTCCTACATGTTATGTTTCATTGAGAAGTATAGGCCAGATATGTAATGCTCAGGTAGCCTATGATACTAAAAACCATTCTGCAGGAATATGGGCAAAACATCCTGCTGAACTCGGTTATCCCATAGAAAGATGGTATATAGGAACATCTGAATATTATCAGAGGTTAAATACTAAAGTAAAAGCTGATAGAGAAAATGCAAAACTCGATGCAACAAGAGCTGAACTGGAAAAACAGGGTGTAGATCAATCTCTGTTACAGGATGATAATTTTGTAAAACAGTATGTGCAGAAGGATAAAACACCTGCTCCTACAGCTCCTGGAGGACCTGTAGCTCCTCCGCCGGTAAAGGGGCCTGTAGCACCACAACCAGTGGTGACTCCACCTCCAGCAGTGGCACCTCCATCACCAGTCCCACAGTCTACACCAAAGGGACCGGATCCGTTTAATTTCGGATTTTAGGAGAGAGGAATTTATTGTAAAAGGAGTTGATAAGGATAGTGAGAAAATTAGTTTTGGTAAAATGTATGGTTCTCACCATAATTCTCGCCTGTGCTTTCAGTGCATGTGCCGGTGAATTAAAACCTATGAATATCTTTATAAATCAGCAGATGATAGATATAGATGTTCCTGTGGTATATGAGAATTATATGCCCTATGTACCTCTTCGTTATATATGTGAAGCTCTTAATATTTCCGTCTCTTACGATCGATCTGTAAAGGCTATCTTTGTGGATGGTAAGATGCTGGAACAGCCTTTTATTTATTATGGAAGAGATGTATATCTCACCCTTGAAAGAGTAGAAGAAGTGCTCGGTCTTGAAGTAGGCCTTGATGGAGAATATGAAATGATTGCTATTTATTCTCCCGGATATGCTTATAAAGAAGGTACTCCATACTGGCAGCAGAAGGTTGAAAGAGAAGCACCTGCTGTAGAACCAGTTCCTCCGGGAGGGGGAGTCCTTCCTGGCGGTCCTCCGCCGGAAGTGCCACCACCGCTCTTCCCTTAATTCAAAAAGGATGAGATGTTTTTGCAGGGGCCTTAACAGGCCCCTGTAATTATTTCCATATAATGTCGTCCCCTGAATAGATTGCTTTCTCTTTCCCGTTAATTTCTACTAAAAGCTCCCCGCAGGAACCAATATCTAAAACTATGGCAGAAATGTTTTTACCTGTTTCTATATATCTGTTAAGGCTGATAGAATGTTTTCTCCATTCTTTCAGTATTTCTTCACCGGGCAACAGATTGTAGAAATATTCAAATTGTTCGAGTATTTCTTTAAGTAAAAATTCTCTCTCCAATTTAAGTTCTACAGAACCTGCCATTATATCTGATGGGAAAGAAATATTTTTTCCTGTGTTTATTCCAAAACCACATATTAAAATAGTTTCACCTGAAATTTTTATCATTTCAGTTAATATACCGCAGATTTTTTTCCCATCAAGAAGCAGGTCATTTGGCCATTTTATATCTACCTTTTTACCTGAAGTCTTTAAAATACTTTTTGTTATTGCTACTGATAGGAGGGCATTTATTAAAGGTAATTTCTGGATTTCTATGGCGGGGTTTTTAAGTATTATTGTGCTCCATAATCCCATTCCTTTCGGAGAAAACCACTTTTTATTCATTCTTCCCCTTCCATGAGTCTGGGAATCTGCTACAATAACTGTTCCGTTTTTCAAATTTTCTATATTTTCTCTGGCAAATAAGTTTGTTGACTTTACTTCAGGCAGGAAAATTATATCTTTGCCTGTAAAGTGAGTGGTTAACGTTTTTGCGAAATTTTCTGCTAAGATTTTATTATTACATATTCTGGAAAGTGAATCCATACTTTCAATTATAACATATATTTTTCGATTGACACAGTGAATTTCACTGTGTTAGAATTTCTCTGTATTGATGATTATTTTTTTTATTTTTTATGGAGGTTCATATATGAATAGAATTTATATTTTACTATTTATAATGTTTTTTATAATAAATTCCTTTTCCGACGGTTTATGTGGGACAAAAAAGGTTGATTTTTCTGTTACCCTGGATAATTCTCCTGTTATATCAAGGTTTCCCGGGTTTACTGCTCTTATATCTGAGGAAGTGTTAAAGACTCTGGACAGAAATACTTTAAAGCTGTATATAAACGGAGAAGATTTCTCTGAACAACTTAATTTTAATCTTGATGCAAAAACAGGTTCTCTTTATATTTCCTTTGAGCCTGCCTATCCTCTGCCAATGGGACAGGTGGTTCAAAAACTTACAGGTCTTACCAATACAGGTGATTATTTTGAGAAAAGCTGGTCTTTCCTGGTTGACCCTGTGAAAGATAAAGAGCTTGCAAAATTTTACAAAATACTTCAGAAAGAACCTGGCAGTATTTCCGCCCATCTTGGCCTTGCCGGTATATATGAAAAGAAATATCTCTTAAAAGATGCTCAGAATGAATATCTTACAGTGCTTCAACTGGATCCTTCCAATGAAAAAGCAAGAAAATCATATGAACGTATTTTTGCCCTGTGGGATCATAAAAAGATCAGATACGGCGACCTGACAATAGAAGTTTTTATGGATCAGGGCCTCCTTAATTTAGGAAAACTGATTATTTTCAATTTAAAGATTTCCAACAATGGAAATAAACCTATATCCATAGATCCGGCAAAAAATGTTCTTGTAGATGAAACAGGTAAACAATTCGAACCTGTAAGTAATCTTGCCTCATATCCCAAAAAAGCTCTCGATAGGAGATGGGTAAATCTTGATGATTATGCCAGGTTAAGTTATTATCTTCAGACCAATTCTTTCCCTCTTTTAAATGCACAGGATATAGCTCCTTCAGCTAC
>DAIOEN010000402.1:0-4123 GCA_036746235.1 Vulcanimicrobiota bacterium
ATTTCATCATTTCTTCCCCACTCTTAATATCGGAAACTATATTAAATAGTTTATCAAATTTTGTTGTTTTAAAAACATTTAATACCAGATCAGTCAAGGAAGAAATCACCAGACATCCGCTTTTGTTTTTTATTTTTTGCCCCAGTATAAGTATAAGACGAAGGCCGGAACTGCTTATATAAGTAAGTTCCGACATATCCAGAATAATTTTCTTTATGCCTTCTTCCGTTACTTTATTGAATTCCTTTTCTATATCATCACATTGAAATGTAGCAAGCTTTCCTTTTAACTTGAACACCGTTATGCCATCATTTCTATTGATACGTTCAATCATAGAATAATCTCCCTTCTTCCCTATCCTATAGTAACTATAATTTTTCTCAAATTTACTATTTTATTGTTTAATTCTTTTATTAAGCTTCTTTTGATTTCAGGAATTTTATTCATTAGATTCCTTACATCTTCATTTTTCAATCTGAACAGGAGCACATCTCCCATAACGGCTTTTGCTATTACATCAGAAGGTTTTTTCATCTTTATCGGAAAAATCATCATAACAAGTACAGAAAAAACTGCACTGGTTTTCAGATTATATTATGTAAATTGCTGAATTTCATTTATACTTTTCAAATTTATTTGAATTTTTATTATACCATATTTACAAGATTTTATATAAATTCTTCATACTTAGTACCGCTCCAAATAAAAAGGAGATGTATAGTAAATTAAGTAAAATGGTAATAAGTGACCGGGCCATGGATTTCAGGAAAAAAACAGAAGAATATTTTGAATAGAAGAGGCATTTATGATAACAGAAAAATCAGATATAAAATATATGGCAGAAAAAATTCTTACAATAAATGAATTAAAAATACTGGCCAGGAACCCCGGTATTAATATTATATCATACAAATTAATTCAGACAATATTGCCCGTTAAAGCTTTTAAAGGTAATAATTCCACATATTTTCAAACTCTATAGCCTTTTTAAGATAATACTCTGTCTTTTCAATATCACCTTTTTTTTCTGACTTTTCTGCATTCCAGAAGGCATTCTCTATATACCATCGAGAGAGAATATTTACTATTCTTCTTGCTTTACTGTATGTCTCCCTTTTTAACCAGCTATCAAAATCTTTTTTATTGTATTTAAAGACTTCTAAACGTGGATGGATATGAGGACTTTCAGCAAAACATAACCGGGTAAATCTGAACGTTTCAGAAAGATAAGGAGCCGAAAGGGAAAGTTCCTCTACAGAAGCAGGTCTCTCAGGCACAGCCACACGGGAATAAAGGTCATAAATTCTATTCTCAGTATTATCAATATCACTGTATGCATATATGAATGGTTCTTTTCCTCCATCATAAGTTAAATTGTAATAAGTAAATATACCATTCTTACTCTGCAGAAGAGATTCACTTTTCGGACTATCAGCAAAACAACTCATACATAATTCTCTGCCATGTAATATATTCCAGAGTTTCTCTGTTACAGGTTCTTTCAGTGATATAGCTATACCTGAAGTAGATGGAAATTCTGTTATAGTGTAACCTTTAAAAAAATCCTTCTCAAGAATTTCACGGGATGGTAGAAAAAAAAGATTTCTCCTTTCATAAGTATTATCCGGTTTTACCAGATGTAGTGGAGGACTGAAACCCGGCACTATAAGCCCATCAAGATCAATAAGGGCTCCTGTTTTTTTATTCTTTCTCAGGGAAGGGTATTTAAGAGGATATGATGAGGCTTCTTCACGATCTATTATATACGCCTTTTCCGGAATATAATCATTTTGCCCTGTTTCAAAACACCCTACATGACCGTCCGCATCAATGGCAAACCATATTACATCTGTACTGTGGGCTACAGGATAGGTTGGCATTACAGTATTCCGAGCAGGTGCCTCCGGGAAAAAAGGAAGGCTTTCTAAAAGTCCTTTATATGTAAGATACTTAATTTTTCTGCGATTTTCTGCATAGGAACAGAGAGAAACACTTTTATCCCATTTGATGGAACAAAAAGACGGACTGTAATTACATTTTATAAGACACCGGGACGATTGAAAGGGTTCCCCTCCTGCAACCAGAGCTACCTCATCAGGTGAAGGTGTATCGTAAAAACGCATGGGAATATAAACAATTCTTTCATTACCTATACCTGACAACCTTATTTTTTTTGCAGCCATGACAGAACAGGCCAGTTTAGAATGTGACACAAGAAGATTTATACCGCTTTTAATGCCATAATCTTCAAAAATCTTTACCTGACGGATTACTCTATTTACCTCTTCCATTCTTTCAGGACTATGGATTGAAATCTGTACTGCATCGGGGCAGACTGTTACAAGATTTTTCAATATAGCACCATAGAGGAGTAAGCCATTTGTTATGATTGTCCTGAAGAGCATTCCTCTTAATCTTTCCAGAATCTCGAAGGTTCCATTATACTCAAGTGGTTCTCCCCCTCCAAGGGAAACTGCTTTTACACCATGAGAAGCACAGTCTTCTATGAAAGAAGATAATTCTTCCGTTTCCCAGCAGGTTTTACCTGCGGGAAAACTTTTATTGTAACAGAAATGGCATTTTTTTGAACATAAATTTGTTACGTCTATAGAAATATGGTCTAATAGTTTCATAAATATCACTCTTCACTGACAACGGAAAAAGGGGCAATCGTCAAAAGCTTTGTCGTAAATCTTCTCTTTTCCTTTATCAACAGTGTGGTAATAAAGATCGAAAGTGCCAGAAAAATAAAACATATAAAACATATATGAAACCCTTTTATTATATAAACCGGATTCATTTCCTTTCCGCCGCCTGCCATATAATAGGAAAAAAGAGCTGCAAAAATCGATATGCCCGTTGAGCCGGAGATAGCGCCGTTCAGACCGGTAAGAGCAGAGGTAATACCTTCTTTCCCCGGCGGAGCATAACCCATAATAAGAGTGATATTTGCAGTAAGAAAAAAGGCAAGGGCAGTGCCATAGAGTATCAATGAAATAATAATGTAATATGGTGATATAGTACTGCCGAACATGGAAATCATAATTATAGATATGGCCATTAAAAAAGTAGAATATAATGTAACCGTCCTGGGGCCATATCTGTCAGAAAGATAACCTGCAAGAGGTCCCAGGAGAGTGGAAAGAAGGGGCATAATCATAAGATATATTCCTGTTGTAGCAGAGTTAAAATTCCTGACAAATTCAAAATAAAACGGAAAAAGAAAGGAACTACCCGAAAGTATCATACCGGAGAGGAATGCTGCTATAAAACCAACAGACATTTCTCTGTTTTTAAATATCTTAATATCCATAAGAGGTGAAGATATTTTTGTCTGACGATGAATAAATAAAAGGAAGGTGAAAAGAAAAATGACAAAAGAGACAATAATAAATGGAGATTTCCATCCTTCAGTGTTCAGCCTGTTCATGACGGCAGTTATGGCACATAAACATATAAAACTTAACACCACACTTATAAAATCTATTCCGGAACCATCAGGTCTGACAGGTTTTTTCTCAGGCAAATATCTGTAAGCCATAATTAATGCAATCAGACATAGAGGAATATTTATATAAAATATCCACTTCCAGGTCAGATATTTTATAATAACTCCTCCCAGAGGAGCACCCAGAGCATATCCGGTTCCTCCGGCCACTGCAACAATGCCGAATACTCTGCCTCTGATTTCAGGAGGAATATAATGCAATATCAACACGCCAAATGTTGAAGCCAGTATGGAAGAGGCAATACCCTGAATAAACCGGAATGCGCTTAACATATAAATACCGGTGGAAAAAGTACACAAAAGAGAAGCAAAAAGAAAAATAACAAAGCCTGACATGAATATCTTTTTCGGACCTTTTATATCACTGAGTTTCCCGAAAAGCAGAAGGAAACAGCTCATTGCAAGAAGATATGAAACTACAACGATTGAAACCTCAGAAGCATCTACATTGAAATACTTGAGAAGTGTGGGGAGAGCAATATTTACAATACTGCCGTCAAGATTTGCAAGAAACACGCCTATACAAATCGGAATCATTACAGATATGTTACTTTTATTATCTTCCATGTTTTATATTTACACATCCCTTTTTATTTTTTATTATAAAGCTTTTCA
>DAIOEN010000403.1:0-4110 GCA_036746235.1 Vulcanimicrobiota bacterium
CCTGTTTCCTGGGTATAGGGAAGAACTTCTACATAAAGACCTGTTGACGGGCCGTTATGGAATATAACATTATAAGCAGGTTCTCTTCCTGTTTTTTTCATTAACTCCGGAACTGCTCTGAGATTTGTTCCGATCGCCAGAGAAAGATCCTTTATTTCCATATCGCTTAAATCATGGAGATAGTTTTTAGATACATCTTTAAATATTATCATAGTATCAAGAGGACGTTTCATAAAATAAGGGACAATAATTTTTATCGTTTTCATTTCCTTGAGTGTAAGATGGTCAGGATTATTTTTTAACATGAAATCGGAAAAGTTAATATTAAATCTCTCTTTGAACATTAAATCGTCTTTTATCTTCCCCGGCATAATATTAGTATGAATAATCTGCTGATGATCATGGACAAGAGAACCTCCGACAAGGGTTCCATAATTTTTGATTATACCTGCATAACCGAAGTGTTCATGCCGTTCATACTCTCCTGTAGATGGCATTTGAGAATCTGCTGCATGAAGAAGAATTCCTTCAAATGTTGCAAGCCTTTTAAGAACTATCTCCACATCTTCAGAAGCCATATTGCTCATATCTCTGTCATGGTAATTGCTTGTCCACTGGACAAAGTGCATACCTGCGGCAAATTCTCCAGGAACGGATATACTATTTTTCCCGGGTTCCATATATGTTTTTTCCGATGAATAGCACTCTGGATAAACTATGGGGAAGAGATTTTTATTTATAAAAGTAAACCCCTCCGAGAGAGGGGTTTTATCTACAATACCTGTTGTTTCACCGTTACATACAACACATGACACCCGTTGTTTTTCCATTCTTTTCCCTGTGTTATCATGAGGACGTTTTGCCCTGACTTCCGAATAAACAATTCTTTGATTTGTTCTCGGATCTATCTTACAGATATTATTCGGTTTAAATTTTGCTATATTTTTTCTGTCATTATTTATTGAATTTACTATGTCTTTATATGATATTTTTGTTATATCTTCAAAGTCTATATGGGATAACTTTTTTTCATCCAGTCTCTCTGACATGTTATTACTCCTTAAATCAGTTATCGATTATCATGTAAATTGGCACAGAGCATAGCTTACTGGTCACTGGTCACTGGTCACTTGTCACTGTATCACAGATTTCCGGAACGATTTCGCCACTTTTACATGATAAATAATATCCCCTGTCATATTGTTTTATCATTGATGTAACCTCATTTTCAAATGGATCTATAACTATTACCGGTTTGTTTTTTCTCATAACAGATGTAATAATTCTGGAAGGCAGTGTTGTATTTCCCGTAGTTCCTATTACTATTAACAGATCTGTCCTTTCTGTTATGGAAATACTTGTTTCGAATTTATAATAAATTTCATCGTAACATTCATCAAACCACAATATATGAGGTCTTGCTAAAGTTAAACATTCGGGACATATTAGGAGTGACTTTTCCTGTAAAGATAATTCTCTGTCTTTATGTTCAAACTCCAGTTCGGCAGGTATGGCAAAGGTTTTATCTGTACATTCCTGTGAGCATCTCATAAGATTTATATTACCGTGGATTTCACATGTTCTCTCCCTTGAATTTCCTGCCCTTATATGAAGGCCGTCTACATTCTGTGTAATAAGAGAAAATCTGTCCTGAAGATTTTGTTCCAATTTTACTATTGCAAGATGCCCTTTGTTTGCTTTTGCCCGATTACAGACAAATCTTCTGTAAAGGTACCATTTCCATACTTCACAGGGAGAGAGAGAAAACATTCTGTATGTAGCCATTTCCTGTGGATGATAATTTTTGCTGCCTATTTTCCAGTAGCCTTCGGGGCCGCGAAAAGTGGGTATATTACTTTCTGCAGATATGCCTGCTCCGGTAAGGACAGTTACAAAACCCCTATCTTTAAAACTATGTAATAATTCTGCTAATTTCTCATTCATTTTTTGAGTTTGTAACCAGTAATTTTCTTAATGTTCTATGGGGTTATCGGCAAAATTTACCGATGATAGTTGAAATCTTATAAATTTTTGACCGTGCACCTGCCCTCGATCTTATTCTCCAAGCGTTACTATGGTAGTTAGCTCCAACCAGGTAAAACCTGCGGCACACGAAATAACTTCCTTACTGCTGCTACTTCCCAGTCCTGACAGGGTTCGAAAGGTTTCGTTGCGAAGGGCCCGATTCTCATCACCACTTGCCAGAGGCAGACCTTGAAAAACAAAACCTCAAACAGGGATTCAATCCTGCTATAGCGGATTGCAGGTACAGGGCACCGCTAGTTCCCCATCTAGCACGGCCAAAAATTTTATAACGGAGAGAGTGGGATTCGAACCCACGAGGCGGGGGTAAACCCGCCTACTCGATTTCCAATCGAGCGCCTTCAACCGGACTCAGCCATCTCTCCTTTTTAGCTGCCAGTGGTCAACTGGCAGCTAAATGGCTCTTTATTTTATTAATCAGTGAATAGCACACATACTCACTACTCACTACTCACTACTCACTATTTCACGGAGAGAGTGGGATTCGAACCCACGAAAGAGATTTAACTCTCCTTACTCGATTTCGAGTCGAGCGCTTTCAACCGGACTCAGCCATCTCTCCCTGTCAGCAATTAGCTGCCAGTTCTTTTATTAATTCTTAATCTTTTGAAAAATTCCTTCAATATAAAACTGCATTCTTCTTCCAGGACGCCGCCGAGAGTTTCTATTCTATGATTTAACCTTTTATCTCCCGGTATATTCATCAGAGAAGTAATTGCTCCTGCTTTTGGATCTTTCGCACCGAAAACAAGCCTTTTTATCCTTGCCTGAACTGCTGCTCCGGCACACATAGGACACGGTTCCAGTGTAACATAGAGGGATATATCATCCAATCTCCATCTGTCCATCAGTTTACAGGCTTTTTCAATTCCTATTAACTCTGCATGGGCAAGAGGATTTTTCCTTGTTTCCCTCTGGTTGAAGGCTGTTGCTATTATTATAGATTCTCTGTATACCAGAACAGCCCCTACAGGAACTTCTCCCAGGCTGAAAGCCTTCTCTGCCTGAAAGAGAGCTTTTTTCATGAAATACTCATCTTTTTTTAAAAGATCCATTTTCTCATGGTCACGCGCCCGAGAGGATTTGAACCTCCGACCTACGGATTCGTAGTCCGTTGCTCTATCCGCTGAGCTACAGGCGCCTGCGTGAATATAACGGAGAGAGTGGGATTTGAACCCACGATACATGCTCAACACACGTATAATCGCTTAGCAGGCGACCGCCTTCAGCCGCTCGGCCATCTCTCCTAACGCATAATCAGGAGTATTTTAGCACATTGAAAATTAAATTACAAGACCTTTTTGAAAATAAGTAAGGGCGTTTAATTAAACACCCTTACTTAAGCCTTACCGGCATAATAACATAAATATAATCTTCATCTTTATCTTTTTCTCTCACTGGTTTTATTATACCGGGATTTACAGGATTACTTAATTCGAAAGTGATATAATCACATTCCATGCAGGCCAGAGCATCAAGGAGATATTTTGCATTGAAGGATATATCCAGAGTCTGTGCAGGTTCCGGAAGATCGATCTCTTCATAGGCCTGGCCAACATCCTGAGTATTTGCAGTTATAATTATCTGACTGTCATGTATTTTGAGTTTAACCAGATCAGGACTTTCAAGATCTTTCTGGGTTATATATGAAGCCCTTCTTAATGCTTTATAAAAAGTCTCTTTATCTATTGTGAGAGATTGATCGCAATGGGCCGGTATTACCTGTCTGTAATTTGGGAATTTTCCCTGTATAAGGGAGGAAAGAACTCTTACGGTGTCTGTCTGAAAATCTATCTGACTGTCTGTAATGTAGATTTTGACTTCGTCTTCCTGATTATCTGTAAGGATTTTCAGGAGTTCATTCAGTGTCTTTTTGGGTACTACAACTTCAAAATTTTTTCCCGGAGAGTTTAATAATTTTGCTGTTTTCTTGGCCATTCTTCTTCCGTCTGCAGAAACTACTGTCAGGCTGTCTCCCTGTATTTCAAAGAGACTTCCTTTTAATATGGCTCTTACTTCATCAGGCGGTGCTATGGCAAACCCTGTCTCTTTAATCATACTTTTTAA
>DAIOEN010000404.1:0-4106 GCA_036746235.1 Vulcanimicrobiota bacterium
GAAGAAAATATGGTTTTTTATGCAGATCTCTATGATATTCCTTATAAAGAAAGGCCGGACCTTATGGAAAAACTCCTGTCTTTCAGTCAGATGCAACTTTTTCGTAAACGCCTTGCAGGTAATCTTTCAGGAGGTATGAAACAAAAGCTCGGCCTTGCCTGTGCGCTCATCCATAAACCTGATGTTCTATTTCTTGACGAACCTACAAACGGTGTTGATCCCATATCCAGGAGAGAATTCTGGGGGATTTTATATGAACTGCTTCAGGAAGAGGTAACAATATTTGTTTCCACTGCATATCTGGATGAAGCAGAAAGAGCAAATAAGGTAGGTTTTATTCATAAAGGAAATCTCCTTTTACAGGACACGCCGTCAGGAATGGCAGGAAATTTTCCCTTTATGTTAATGGCAGTAAAATCTTCTGATAACAGAAAGGCAAGGGATATTCTGAATAAAGATCCTATCATCGTGAAGTGCAAGATTTTCGGCGAATATCTCCATGTAATGCTCGAAAAATATTTTAAAGAATGGGATAAAATCTGGAAAAATTTGGAAGATAACGGACTTTCCATATATGAAAAAAGGCAGGTAAAACCTTCCCTTGAAGATTGTTTTATAAATCTTGTGGAAGAAGAAGGAGGAAAAAGGTTTCCTTATTCAGGATTTTTGAATAAGTAAAATCTTTATTTGTTATCTTTGGATGAATTTGCCGTAACAGCAGAAAACCTTACAAAAAAATTTGACTCTTTTATTGCCGTGAATAATGTGAATTTTTCGGTAAAAAAAGGTGAGATTTTCGGATTCTTAGGCCCTAACGGAGCAGGAAAGTCCACTACTATCCGCATGCTCTGCGGTCTCCTTACGCCAAGCGGAGGGAAAGGATGGGTCGGAGGCTATAATATTTCTACGGAAAGTGAACAGATAAAAAGGATAATAGGTTATATGTCACAGAAATTTTCTCTTTATCACGATCTGACGGTAGAAGAAAATATAAGATTTTACAGCGGAGTATATAATATAAAAGAGGAAAAAAAGAAAGAAAGAATGGATTGGGTTTTATCTATGGCAGGTCTTACGGATATGAGAAAATCCCTTACGTCTGTCCTTTCAGGAGGATGGAAACAGCGTCTTGCTCTTGGCTGTGCAATTCTTCATGAACCTCAAATACTTTTCCTCGATGAACCCACTTCCGGCGTGGACCCTATAGCAAGAAGGGATTTCTGGGAACTTATATATGACCTGGCAGGTCATGGAGTAACAGTATTTGTAACGACTCATTATATGGACGAAGCAGAATACTGTGACAGAATGTCTCTTATGTACGGAGGGAAAATTATAGCTCTGGGAACGTCTATGGAATTGAAAGAAAAATATTTCCCCTATGATATTTATTCTCTTGACTGTGTTAACCCGGCTTCTATACTGGGAAAACTGAAAAAAATAGAAGAAGTTGCCGATGCAGCTCTTTTCGGTCATTCTGTTCATATAATTGTGAAAGATAAAAATATGACTCCAGAGAGACTCAATAGAGCTATTGAGAAAATATGTGAAATAGAAAGCCTTGAAAAGATTACTCCCAGTCTGGAAGATGTATTTGTATGGCTTATAGAAAAGGAGAAGAGTGAAGGGTGAAGGGTGAAAAGTGAAAAGTGAAGAGTGAAAAGTGAAGAGTAGGGTCGAGCCAATGTGTTCGCCCGGTGCCGGTGAAAACACGCATCACGCATCACGCATTACGCATTACGAACCACCCGTCACGCGTCACGAATTTATAGAATTATGAAACTTATAAGACTAAAAGCAATCGCCAGAAAAGAAATAATACAGATAATAAGAGACCCCAGAAGCCTTGCCATGGCAATACTTATGCCTGTTATCATGATTTTTCTTTACAGTTATTGCCTTTCTCTTAATGTGGAACACCTTTCTACAGTCGTATGGGATCAGGACAGACAGGAACTTTCACGGGAATATCTCGATCGTTTCAGAAATACAAAATATTTTGATGTAATACATTATGTTTCCGGTTATAAGGAAATGACCGAATTTATGGATAGCGGTATCTGTTCTGTAGGCATAGTCATACCACATAATTTCACCGCACATCTCAAAAAATCGGAGGAAGCAGAAGTACAGGTTATGATAGACGGAAGTGATACGAATGTTGCAAATACTGCCAGAGGCTATGTGACCGCCATTACACAGATATATAATCTGGAACTTGCCGAAAAACCTCTCTCAGATAAAGGTATAAAGTTAGGTACAGTAATAGATAACAGGGTAAGGGTTTTATATAATGAAGAACTGGAAAGCAGAAATTTTATTATTCCCGGACTTATAGCAGTGGTAATCATGGTAGTGGCTTCTTTACTTACAGCACTTACAATAGCAAAAGAATGGGACAGAGGAACTATGGAACAATTAATAGCCACCCCTGTAACAGCAAGGGAAATTATCACGGGAAAACTGATACCATATATAATTATAGGTTTTATAGATGTAATGCTTGCTGTGGCAACAGGAACAATTATCTTTAAAGTTCCTCTCAGGGGAAGTTTTCTTGAAGTTATAGGATTCTCATTGATTTTTATTACAGGTGTCATGGCCTGGGGGATTATGCTTTCCGTTCTTGCCAAAAATCAGCTTCTTGCATCTCAAATGGCAATACTGACAACATTTCTCCCTTCTTTCTGGCTCTCAGGCTTTATGTTCCCTGTATACTGTATGCCCTCTGCAATACAGTATATAACATATATTGTGCCTGCAAAATATTTTATCATTATAATGAAAGGTATATTCCTCAAAGGCATTGGCCTGGATATTTTATGGTTTCCCGGACTGCTGCTGTTACTTTATACCATTGCAGTTTATAACAATGCCTGTCTCAGGTTTAAAAAGAAACTTTTGTAAATCGTGAATGGTGAAGAGTGAAGGGAGTATAAGTTCCCCTTCTTCATTGTGTCCACCTGATCATGGTTGTTTGAACGAAATTTATGAGAGTTAATCTCGCGTCACGGGTTACGAGAATTTAAAATGTTTGAACGAATAAAACAGATATTAATAAAAGAATTTATACAGACCTTCAGAGAGCCGAAGTTAAGGGCTATGATATTTATAACCCCTTTCTTGCAGTTATTTATCTTCGGTTATGCTGCTACAACCGATATAAAACATATTCCTCTTGCCGTCCTGGACAGAAGCAGAAGCTTTGAAAGCAGGAACCTTATAGAACAGTTTACACGATCAGGTTACTTTAACCTTGACTATTATTGCGACAGGGAAGAAGAACTCATAAGATTACTGGAAAAAAGCGATGTGAAAGCTACTCTTAACATACCACCCGATTTTGCATCTGAACTTCAGAGAACAGGAGGGGCGAAAATACAGATGCTTATAGATGGTACAGAATCCACTACTTCCTATACGGTTCTTAACTATTCCACCCGTATCGTAACCAATTACAGCCGGCAATTAAAGCCTCTTCCCGACGGTATACCTTCTATAAAACTTGAAGACAGATTCTGGTATAATCCCCAGCTTGAAAGCAGTAATTTTTTTATTCCCGGTGTTATAGCAATGCTTATAACAATAACTGTTATCAATTTTACCGCTCTGGCAATAGTAAAGGAAAGGGAAATGGGTACAATAGAGCAACTCATGGTTACACCCATACGGCCTGTAGAACTTATAATAGGAAAGACTCTTCCTTTCGGTATCATAGGATTTGGTCAGGTTATTTTTATAACACTAGCAGGTTTACTCTGGTTTCAGGTTCCTCTTAAAGGCAGCATTCCCCTTCTGTGTATTGCAACTGTTATTTATATAATAAATGCCCTGGGTATAGGTCTTTATATATCTACTGTATGTAAAACCCTTCAACAGGCTATGATGAGCGGTTTTTTCTATCTTTTCCCTGCCATATTGCTTTCAGGTTTTGTATTCCCCATAAAGAATATGCCCTACGCTTTTCAATTAATTACCTATATAAATCCTATGAGATATTTTATAAATATATTGAGAGGAATATTTCTCAGGGGAAATGATATTTCTGTTCTTTATCCGGAATTAATTCCTATGGTATTCATTGCTATGTTTATATTTACTATGAG
>DAIOEN010000405.1:0-1656 GCA_036746235.1 Vulcanimicrobiota bacterium
AGAAAAGAAATAGCAAAGATACTCGATATAGGTGAGAATGAGTTTTAACCGGAATAACATAAATTTAAACGGAGGATCTACCATTGACCCCATCTGTTCTGGTTGTAGATGATGAAAAATCTATAGTGGAATTTATTGAATTAAACCTCAAAAGACAGGGATTTTCTGTTCTGAAAGCCTATAAGGGACAGGATGGTGTTAATATTGCCAGGGAAAGCAACCCTTCTGTCATTGTCCTGGACGTTATGCTCCCCGATATAGACGGATTTGAAGTGTGCAGAGCTATAAGAGAATTTTCTATGGCTCCCATTATAATGCTTACTGCAAGAGGAGAAGACGTGGATAAAATAATAGGCCTCGAAATGGGAGCAGATGATTATATGGTAAAGCCCTTTAACCCCAGAGTACTGGCAGCAAAAATAAATGCCATGTTAAGGCGTCTTTCAGTGAAAGTATTGTCTTCTCCCCCATCATCTATTATAATAGACGATATTAAAATGGATTTAATCAACAGAACACTCTTTAAATCGGAAAAACAGATAGAACTCACGCCCAGAGAATTTGATTTATTAAAATTCCTGGTTCAGAATCCGAATAAGCTCTTAAAACGGGATGAAATAATTGAAGAAATATGGAAACAGGAATATGTAGACCATAGATCGGTAGATGTCCATATAAGAAGATTGAGAGAAAAAATAGAAAGAGATCCCAATAATCCGGAAAAAATATTGACTATATGGGGAAAAGGTTATAGATTTAACCATAACAGGGAGGGCCAGGATAATTAAATCAAAAAAATTTATTTAAAATCAACTAAAGTTAATTGTAATTATCTTTAATATATAGTATAATATATATCAGATAAGAAATGTATATTTTTTCAAGTTAATTACAGCTAAATTTTAAGTTATAAGGAAGTTACAAAAGTGTTTTATGTAAAGAAAAAAATATCTCCCATTAAAGGTTTTACCCTTGCGGAAATCATGCTGGGTATGTTTCTTTTAGGTATTGTTCTTGTCACAGTGACAGGAGTCTTTGTGAGCGGTTTATCAGGAGCAAGAAAGGCTCAGAAGAAAATAATCACTCTTAACCTGGCAGAAAGTATGCTTGACAGTATACTTCTTATGGATTATTCTTCGATAGATGCTATTGCTGCTCCATCAAGTAAAATATATGATGGTACCAAACCCTCACCTGATCCTCCGTCCGGTAATTTTCCTCCTGCTCCGTACCCTGTTAGCTCTATCGCCGGAGGAAAGGCGAAATATAAAATAACTTCGGCAGAAATGGGAACAGGTGCAAAAATAAAAAAAATTACGGTAGAAGTAATAATAGAGAGTACAGACAAACAGGGAAGCAGCAGGGCTGTGCTGACAGGTTTCAAAGCACAATGATAAAGGTGGTATTTATGAAAGGTTATTCAGTAGTTGAATTAATGATAACAATGATTATATTTTCTTTTTTCCTTCTTGCTCTTACACAGATTTTCAGCCTCGGCCTGAAATCATGGAACATAATAGAAAGTAAAACAAGTATTGAGCAGGAAGCCTCTTTATCAATGAGTTTATTAAAGAAAGATCTCTTCTTTTCCGACAACATGACCGTTCAGTTTGGCGGCGAAGGAAAAGAATATGTCATTATGGAAAGTGCGGCAGA
>DAIOEN010000405.1:1756-4095 GCA_036746235.1 Vulcanimicrobiota bacterium
GATGCAAATAACGGATTGGACATAGAACTGGAAATGGTTAAATCCATACTGGAAGACAGACTGGCCTACGTAAAGGATTTTTCTTATGACGTAGGCTATGAAAAAATAACATTAAAAGGAAGCGTTCTTTTAAAGAACACTAAAAAATAATAGAAAGGGGATGGGATAAATGAAAAAAATGACCGAGAAAAAAGGCATGGTAATAATATCAATATTAATGGTTACCGTAGTGCTTTTAATCATGACTACCTCAATGCTTATAATCCATTCAAGCACACTGGGCTTTATAACTACCTTTGAAAAGCAGACTATGGCACGTAAACTCGCCGAATCAGGAGTGGCTTATGCCCTCTATTCCCTGAAAAATGATTCCAGCTGGGGCGATCCGAATGATCCGAACTGCCACCAGATAACTGTTTCAGTTCCTGAAGTAAATGGTAAGTTTGAAATTGCCTTTAACAGAAGTGCCAGTTTTTATTCCTACAATAATATTCTGAACGGAGCCGACCCTAACGGCGGATACAATAATTCCGGCGTGCCCGGTTATTCCGTAGATCTCATAGTGACAGGCACAGCAGATAAGGTATCAAAGAAATACAGAGTCATATTACAGGCAGACTCCTATTATGACGGAGCGGTTACAAGCGGTGCGTTTATAGCAGACGCCAATTCAATTACAGTAAAAACAGAGGGAGATGATCCAAATGTCTATCTTCCGGGAAGCATCCATTCAAACAGTGTTCTGGGAGTAATAGATCCCAATACAGGTAATCCTATAACAAAAATTATAAACGGTATTAACCATAGCTATGCTATAGATCCTGAAGGCAGCACAAAATTTGATCTCTACGGAGGCGTATTAAGCGCCCAGGGAGAGATAAATCCATCTGTAACACTTACTGACCCGAATTCACAGGTCGAATCCAACAGCAGGGCAAGGCATATGAAACCTGTTGATATTACAGGTATTATAAGTGACGCAAAAGCATCAACAACAATCCAGAAAGAAAGCGATCTCGGAAATACTACATATGTAGTCGGGAAGGACAGTCTGGTAAATCCATCAGATGCAAACTCAACTGCCACTCTGCCGGGAGTTGATCCAAATGCATATAGTGTCAGCAACGGGCAGTTAACTATAAAAAAAGATATTGTCTTTACCGGAGATACAAAATTTGAATTTGCTTATGATAAAATTGCAGAAGGCGTAACCGATACTGACGCTCAGAAATCCATAGTTAAAAATGCAGGTATATATATGGAAAAAGATACGACCACCGGAAATGTTCCGTCTTTATATGTAGACGGCGGAGATTTAACTGTAGCAGGAGGGGTAGTAAAGGGTAACGGATCTTTTTATGTAGACGGAAAAGCAAATTATATAGGAGAGAATAATTTAACAGCCTCAGACGATCCGGGAGTGGCAGTTCTGGCAAACAATGATGTCAATTTAAGTATTCCCGCTATTGCAGGAGAGGCTCTGAACGTAAACATGAAAGGTCTTGTTTATTCCTCAGGAGATGCAAATATTACACGATTCGATGCAAACAGTCCAACCAATGCGACAAATCTTACCAATCTTTCTCCGGCAGCACAGTGGCCTTCTTCATGGACATGGAAATATGAGGAAGGATTTGAGTCCAGTGGCGGAGGAACGATTAATGCCGATTCGGTAATAGTGAGTAGTAATAATACCCTCACTGGACTCGCCGACACATTACCAGGAATACAATACGATGATTCATCAAGCGGGGTAATTGTAACTAGCTATTATAAAGTTGGTATTGAAGTTAACGGTACATCCTGTAAATTAACAAACACAACAACAAGTAAATGGACAAGCAACACAATTCTTTCAGCAGAGGGTAGCGATACTGCTACAGTAACTCTTTATAAGATTACCCCGCCTGATACAAACTGGATTCCCGTAGATACAATACCTGTCACTTCATCGAGTCCATTGACATTTAGTGCCGGCAATCCATCTGGCTCCTACTGGCTACCCATAACAGCATTAGTAAGGATTGGGATGTATAACAGGACAGTAAATCTGAGCGGCGGAGATCCAAATACAGCCGTATACACAATACCGCCGGTCATAAGTTCTCCCGGCTTTAAATTCACCGGTGCACTTGTGGCAATAGATCCCAACAACCCTGTGCCTTCAGTGGATAATCCTGACGACCCGAATACAGGCAACATAAATATACATATAGGAGCCAACAGCAATCTTGACATTACCTGTTCTTCCCGATATCTGAAATTACTCCGTGTAATAAAAGCGGGAACGGTATTTCGCGTGGTAAGCTGGACGGAATTATAATTGTCTGAACCGGGAT
>DAIOEN010000406.1:0-4080 GCA_036746235.1 Vulcanimicrobiota bacterium
AAAAGTTAACAAAATTTTAACAGAATTTTTCTGTTTATATCTTTATTTTATTTTCTTTTAGGTTTAAAATAAAATTGTTGGATTTTTCAGTGAACATATTCAGGAGGTAAGAGAATGAAAATTAATTCTTTCTCTATGTCAACATGTCCCGGTGATATAAAGAAAAGTAGAGTTGGAAAAAATGACGGAGATAAATTAGAAAAACAGGTAAAAGATGAAATAGCTCTTCTGGAAAAACAGCTTTCTACACTTAAATCTACATTGAAAGACAGCACAGACGTGACATCTCCTGAACAGAATACAGAAGGACTTGAAACATCGGGAGGTTCTGAGGTAAATCATACGATTCAATCACTTGTAAATACCGATGCATATAAAAATATTACCATGGAAGATGGCTTTAAAATTATCGGGTATTTTGTAGAAAAAGGATATAAAGAAGGTTACCCCTGGAAACTTTTTAAGAAATCTGCAGATGGCAAAATGGAAAAAATTAATCCACTTCAGGCAGTGGAAAGACTTTCCAGAGGCGAAGAAATTATCATGGAACCTACGAGAAGAATGGATGTTAATCTATCTGCTTCAGAACTGGGAGTCCTTGCAAGTGTAGCAAATCCTCAATCTGCACTTCTGTCTTCTATGATGTATCTTTCCACTACAAATTCTATGAAACATGAAATTAAGCTGGGTCCTTCTGTTTATATCAGAAATCTCAGTGAGTTGAAATTACTCAAAGATTTATATGATCCTGCATCAAGTGTTTCTGCAAAAAATAAAGAAAGCAAAACTGCCAATGATTTATCCAGATTTCTTATGGCCAGCAGTTCCAATCTTCCCTGGAGGATCCTGAAAAATGATAATGATATAAAAACGGGAGATATAATAAAAGGTTCTCTTAAAAAAGGACTCATATGGGCTCTTTGCGGAATGGGAGCAGGAGCTGTAATAGGTGGAGTCGGCGGTGCTCTGATACAGAATATATCCTCTCATGCAATCGGATGGATGGGTGCTGCCGGAGCCAGTATAGTTACAGGAGCAGCAGCAGGTACTCTCGGACTTATGAGGGGTGCCGGAGAAGTCAAAAAGGGAAAAGATATAAATGCTTTTGAAGCCCTTGACAGAGTTTTAAAAGATAAACCTGTTATTTTGCAGAAACAGGAACTAAGGGGAATAGGAATACCTGTACTGGGAACAATTAATTATTTAAAAGATTATGAGGAACAGAATGTAATTACAGGAGCAGAACAGCTCAAGTTATTTTCTAAGATATTGCCGGAAGAAAATTTTGAAAAGACCGGTAATAAATAAGGAGGTAGAAATTTAATGAAGATTAACAACTCTTCTCCTTCCCGTCTTGTAACAGGTAAGATCGAGATCGAGTTTACCAATAAAGATGAAAAAACTGAAAGCATAAATCCTCAGGATACAGTTACTGTGAAACCGGATGACGGTGAGGTTGCTAAATTACAGAAGCAGCTTTCTGATATGGCAGTAACTCTTCAGGAATTAAAGAAGAAAAATGATCAGACGGAAAAACAGATAGAACAGATTAAAAACAGGACAGGCCTGAAAGGTGAACTTCAACTCCACCTGGATTCTTCCGAAGCCTATTCCAATATTTCAAAAGAAGACGGCTTTAAGATGCTCGGTTATTTTACGGAAAAATGTCTTAATGCAGGCTATCCGTGGAGACTCAAAAAGCCCGGTGGTTTCAGAGATAAAGGCAAAGATATTTCCCTGATGGAAGCTGCCAGAAGACTTTCTAACGGAGAGGAGATTCTGATGCAGCCTATGAGGGTAAAGAAGCTTGACCTTTCTCCCACTGCTCTTGCCACTGTGGCAAGTGTGGCTGCACCCGGCGCTGCCTCTGTCGTAGCTGCCACCGAATTTGCAAAGAATGCAAATATTGTGGCAAAACCTGCAGGTCATGAAGTTGCTTTCGGTGCTCCTGTGGCAATTCATAATTTCGGCGAATTAAAACTTCTTACCGAATTGTATGATTCCGATATACCTGTATCGAAGGGAAACAATGTAAGTGAAGCAGCGAAAAATATGAGTAAATTTATTCAGACAGTAGGAAGTAATTACCCGTGGAAGATTATGAAAAATGAAGAGGATGGCAAAGTCTGGAGAGTTATAAAAGGAACCTTCTCTAAAGGAACTACATGGGCTTTAGTTGGAGCAGGAGTGGGAGCAATAATAGGAGGTGTCAGCGGCATTGTTGCACAAAAGCTGGCTTCTTCTGCATTACTCGGACTTAACGGTATAGCTGCTGCTGCTGCTGCAGGTGGCCTCGGAGCCGGTATAGCAGGTGGCATAAAGGGCGGTAAAAGTGCTCTTGTAGGTGAAGAAATAAGTTCTTTTGAAGCACTTGACAGGGTGCTTACAGATAAACCTGTAGTGTTACAGCAGGAAAAGGTCAATACTATTAATATACCGATCTTTGGCCCTCATGAGTATTTTTCCGAATACGGTGAAGCTAATGTTATTAACGGACTCGATGAATTGAAAATGTTTTCCAACATTCTTCCTGAAGAAGAGAAGAAAAAAGATGGCGAAGGAAAATCGGAAAAGAAATAGTGTTATGCAAAAATAAGCTCTCTGTATAAATAAATAAGCCCTCAAAGGGCTTATTTATTTATACCTGTTAAAGAGGAATTTCCTGTCGTGCTAACGAAATATAATTTTCTATGTGATGAATATAGTGGCATAGGCGTAATTAATGCCGACAGCACCGGGTAAAAAAAATATAAGCGGGAGATGTTTTAATGAATAAGAAATTTTCAGTGTTCTTTCTTCTTTTTTTGATTATGTGTCTACCATCCTGTAAGAATGGGAGGGTAACAAATACTCCCATACCGGTTTCATCTCCTGAATCAGTAAAATCCCCTTCAGTCGATGCAGGTCAGAAACCTCTGGTTTTTGCCTGTATACCATATGAAAGTGAATTGAAACTTATAGAAGCTTTTCAATCTCTTGCCGATTATATTGCAGAACAAACCGGTATACCTGTTAATCTTGAAATAAAGAAATCCTATAAAGAAATTATTGACGGACTGGGCGGCGGAGAAATAGATTTTGCCAATACAGGCCCCCTTGTCTATATAAAAGCTCATGATAAATCAGGAGCCTATGCCCTTGTAAAGCCAATGCCTCTCTCTGCATCATCACCTTTTTACAAGAGTTATATTATTGTAAGAAAAGACAGTGGTATAAAAAAGATATCCCAGCTTAAAGGGAAAAAATTTGCTTTTACTGACAGAGAGTCTACGTCAGGTTATCTTCTGCCTGTTTTAATGCTTGCCGATGCAGGAGTCAAAGATTTAAAGTTTTTCTCAGAGGTCAGGTTTACAGGCAATCATGATTCTGCTTTTCTGGCTGTATATAACGGTTATGTAGATGGAGCCGGCATATCAAATTATGCTTTTACAAAAGCCATAGATAAACGCCTCGGTGATGTTATAGTCATATCGGAATCTGATGCTATACCGACAGCTCCTATTACCGTAAGGGCAAATATGCCTTCAGAACAGGTAAAAAAAATAAAGGAAGCTTTTCTTAAACTTAATGCTGATAAAGAAGAGACAAAAGTTGTCCTTGATATATTAAAAATAAAAGGATATATAGATGCCTCAGATAAGGATTACAATTCAATAAGACGTGCCAGAAAAGCTATTGATAAAATGGGATTGACCATTGTCGAAAAATGAACCGGGATTAATGGGATTTAGTGGATTACCAGGATTTTTTTATTCTGGTAATTTTTGTTTGCTCTTCTTCATTACATTAGAACCAGGCGGGATTGTTTCGTCGTTTCGCTCCTCGTGATGACAAAATGTGTAACTCATGTTTGAATATATTGTTATTTTTAGTTACTGTTTTTATTTCTGTTACTATAGTTTTGCACTTTTTTAAAGATTATAATTTCTTACATAGTTGAATAAAATTATTTAAGGCTCAAAAAGCTATTAGCTTTTAGCTTATGTTCCTTATTACCGCACCAGGTAAATTAGTAACCATTTTATAAGCTTCTGCCTGACAGGCTCTTACGAAGAAAAATAATTTGCCTTATATCATTTG
>DAIOEN010000407.1:0-2363 GCA_036746235.1 Vulcanimicrobiota bacterium
AAAAACGAATTTTTCTTCTCCAGAGCCTGCCAGGCAGAAGCTTTTTATGGATACCTTTTTACCTGTTACGGTACTTAGGACTGCTCCAGGTAAGTTAGTAACCCTTTTACCTGGAATGGTAATCAGAGATTTTTTAGCTCCGGTTCTTTATTTCCATCTATTAAAATATAGGAAGCCAGAGAAATATCTCCATGCCATGCTCCTGTATTATAGATTTTTATATCCCTTGATTTTATATTCAGAGTATTACCTTCACTTTTTTTATGGGTATGGCCGAATATAAAACTCATGGGTGTATAAAGGGTATCTCTGTACCATCCGATAGAATCTTCCAGATACCGGGAGATTTCAGAAGTTAAAGAATCTGTTCTCATTCCTCTGAGCCTTGCGCTGATTGTGTTACCTTTTATATGAAATTTTTCCAGGTAATTTTCTATAAAGGTCTTCATACCGATAAATTCTTTATATCCTTTATTGACCAGTGTTCCCAGTCTTTCTGCCTGTCCCAGGTGATACCATATACCTTCAATCCATGATGCATTGAATGCTTCGAGCTCCTGAAGTGATTCCGGCTTAATAACAGTATTTGCAGGTGTAAAAATCCTGTCAAGAAGGTGGCCATGATGAAAGAAATATAATGTTCCTCCTGTATCCCTGAAAAGATTCGGATAGGTTACAACAAGTTTTTTCTTACTTCCTTTCATAAAGCCTCTGAGGAAGGTATTGTCTTCATAGGTAATATTAACTCTTTGAAGGCTTTTTTCCGGTATGTCGCCATTTTTTATTTTTTTAATTATCTGTTCGTCTTCTATGATTGAAGTCCATATGTGATGGTCATGATTGCCCGGAACAAACACTATGTTGTGGAGGTGTTCAATCTCTTTTAATTCGTTAAAGAATTCCCGTGCTTTTTCATATACTTTTTCCTGGGACGCAAGAGACAGATCAAAGAGATCACCCAGAATTATCAGTTCATCAACAGTTCCCTTTATGGTCTCCGACGATATTTTATTTTTAAATTCATGGAATATGTTTTTATCATTGAAGAGACACCCCTCTTCACCAAGGTGGACATCTGATATAACTATTATTTTATTAACTTTTTTTATCATAATCCTTCCTCCCTGTTAAATTTTTCTTTCTTTACTATTCCTCATATTTTTCCAGGAAATATTTATATGTATGATATTCTTCCTTTGCTATTTCAATAGCTTTTCTATCTGCTCCTATCGATTTTAAATTTTCCGCCCTGTCTTTTGCCTGTTTTGTCAGTTCTTTAAGGGCCTTTCGTACATTAATTACTTTTATTTCTGCCTGTCTGTTATAGAAAGGCTCATTTTCCGGAATGGCATCGCCTTTTTTTACGAAATATATTTTCTTCCCGTCAGGAGACCAGCATGGAGACTGGGCTGCTTTACCATAGAAGGTTAACTGACATCGTTTGTCGCCTTCAGGGGTAGAGATCCAGATATTTTTATCCCCTGTTTCATCGGAATGAAAAGCAAGGAGATTTATATTTTTATTATAAAAAGGATGTTTTTCATCTGCTTTCGGAGTATTGGTGAGATTAACTTCTTCTCCTGTTTTCGGATCCAGTGTTACTATATCTGATATGTCTTTATTATTTTTATCTTCTTTATGAGCCATTATCAGCCCGTTTATTGTAGAAGGGTGTTTGTAAGCAACAGAGCCGTTGGAATGAGTAATAAAATGGTATGAACCGTCTGAGGGGTTTCCTATGAAGATATCGGAAAATTTTTCAGATGTTTTAAATTTTTCCCCGGGAACGCCGCCATAACCTGTAATATAACCGTCTTCTGTTTCTACAGGGTGTTTTAAATTCATATTCTGATTATGGAGTAACAGTTTTTGTTTACCTTTTTCCACATCATAACTGGCTATACCGAAGGTGCCTTTTTCATTGCTCCTGTAATATATAGTTTTTCCGTCATGAGACCATGTACCCTGTTCGTCTGTTTTACCTTCATATTTTTTCAGGAAATCTCCTATATTCTCCGGTGAGAGACGTTCTTTTGTAAAAAGTGATCTTATATTATTTCCGTCAGAATCCATTTCAAGCATCTGGGATGTAGTGTAATTGCCGACAACATTGAATATGATTTTTTCTCCGTCAGGAGAAATCTGAGGAAATTCTGTATAACCAAAACCTGAGCAGAGAGTCTTTATAGCATCCCTGGGCGTTTCAAGAGGCACAAAACTGTTTATCTGAAGCCTGTCATCAAATTGAACTGAATGTTCAGATTTTGTTTCAGTTTTTTTATCAGCCTTTTTTATGTTTGCAACAGGAGTAAAATTTTTTATTCCCTGTATCATTATAAAACACCTTCTTTAATATTTTATCT
>DAIOEN010000407.1:2463-4076 GCA_036746235.1 Vulcanimicrobiota bacterium
AGGAAGGTGACTGATATGATTATTAAAAATTTTGAAGGCTCATTGAAGCCACAGGCAATTTTTTGTGATTCAAATCCAGGTTATTTTAATCCCGGTGATGTTCGGAAGAATACAGATTATAATGAAAGCGGTGACAGGTTTATATATACCGGTTATTATAGTGACAGAGATAAAGTAAAACCTGTCTGCAACAGAGAAGAAAAAGGATATATTACAGAATTACTCAATGATTTAGGCCATGAAGAAAAGCCTCCTGTCATGGAACTTGCTGATAAAGGAAACCTTACGGAAAAAGATGTTAAATCTTTTGTTGAAGAACACAGAAATTTCATACGAAATGAAACTCTTCCGCCGGTACCTTATTATATAGCAAATCTGAGTGAAGAAGGGAAAAAAGCTTTTATTGAATATATAAAAGCAAATAACCTTTCAAAAAGTGATGTAAAAGCCATATTAAAAAAAGATGAAGACTGGCGTGATATAGAGCAAATGGTGTGTGAGTATTTTGCTAAAGAAAGAGAAGATGCAAAGGATTTCTGTCTGAATATGTGGACGGAAAGAGAAAAATCCGCACAGAGTAGATTGAAGTCTATTAAAGCTTTTTATGATCAAATGAATAAAACATATGCAGAAATATGGGCTAATAGAGTAAAGACAAATCAGGATATAAACGACATGATTTATAAAACCTTTTACGGATAGTAGTTATATTTAGTTTTTTATAGTTACGCATTTTTCTTGTAAATTTCTTTGTTTGAAATCATAAAAAATTATTTTATATCAGGAAATTTTAAAAAATATACAGATTCCGTCTGTTTTTATAACATGTTTGATAAATTTGGGAAAATATGTTATTGTAATGTATTGTTACTTGTTGTTACGCGTTTTGTTTGTGTTTTACCCGATCTAAAAAACAAAAACATTACAAAATTTTAACAGTACATAAGAAGGATAAGAACTCATAAAATAGAAAAAGACATTATATTATTAAGAAAGGTAATCAATAATATAAAAAAATTATTGACTCGCAAAATAATGTCTGAAATTTCTATAGAAAAATGTAACGAATATAATCAGGAAGATGTAGACAAAACCATAGAAAAAGTTATAGCAAATCTGGGAGGTATAAGCAATTTTATAAAAGAAAACAGCAGAGTTTTATTAAAAGTTAACCTTTTATTTGGCAGACATCCCGATAAAATGGTCAATACCCATCCATTTGTCGTAGAAGCAGTTGCAAAATTACTAAAAAAACACAAATGCAAGGTTTTTATAGGAGACAGTCCTGCAATAGGAAGCTGCAGAGGAGCGGCAAAATCGGCAGGTTATCTCGAACTGGAAAAAAAACTGGATTGTAAAATAATAAATTTTAATAATTCAATTCAGGTAAAAAATCCTTCACCGAAAAGCACCTTTAAAAATCTGGAAGTAGCCTCTGAAATCTATGATTATGACTACATAATAAATCTTCCTAAAGTAAAAACTCACGGTCAAATGGGACTTACACTGGGAGTTAAAAATATGTTCGGCTGTATCACGGGAACTAAAAAACTTCACTGGCATCTTAAAGCAGGTATAAATAAAGAATATTTTGCAAAAATGCTGGTAGAAGT
>DAIOEN010000408.1:0-4061 GCA_036746235.1 Vulcanimicrobiota bacterium
GTAAGAGCCTGTCAGGCAGAAGCTGATAAAATGGTTACTAATTTACCTGGTGCGGAAATTAGAAATTTTCTTTGATCTGTTATATAAATTATATTATAATATTTATAGTGAAAAGTGAAAAGTGAAAAGAATGGGATATTACTCATTATTCACTGCTCACTATTCACTCCTTATTAACATAAAAGGGGTGTTTATAGAAATGGATAAACTTTTCAGTAAGACTACTATTGTAGGAGGACAACCGGATAATACAAAATCTATTCTTCCCGGTATTAATAATACTGTAGAAAAGATTCTTATGAAAGCTGCCTCGGATGAACAGTTCAGAGAAAAATTCTTGAATGATAGAGCAGTCGTTCTTGAACATGAAGATTCTTTAAATCAGATTGATAAAAATATGCTCATATCCATTCCTTCATCCACTCTGAGCAGCATGATTGAAAAGTTCATATCCCAGATTACTTCCAGGAGAGATTTTCTTAAAGGTGCGGCATCTTCTGCTGCTCTACTTGCAGGTGCTTTTGTTTTATCCCCTTCTTTTGGATCTGCACTCACACCTGCTCCTCCCGGCGGAGCCAGACCTGATCCTCCTCTGTTAACTGATAGAATAGGCATTGACGGTGGTACTGTGGATTACAGTTATACAGGGTTACAGCTTATTATTCCTCCTGATGCTCTTACTGAAACTTTAAATATATCCATAAGGGTAATTTTACCTCCTGCTAATGCTCCTGAGAATATACGTTTTTCTGGAGAAGTATATCAATTTTCTCCGGAAGATTTGAAATTTTTAAAAGAAATTACTGTAAAATTTCCATGCCCATCCTGTAGTACTGTTAATGGGTATTACTGGAACAAAAAGGAATGGTCACCGGTGGAATTAAAATCCAGTGAAGAAAATTCAGAGGCTTATAAATTTGCCAGAATTAAACATTTCGGCATTTATACTATTGGCTACGAAATACCTGTACCTACACCTACGAGAATACCGGTTACGAGAGGCATAGACCCCTATTGAGCAGTGAGCAGTGACCAGTGACCAGTGATCAGTGACCGGTTACCAGTTATCGGTTGTCGGTATTATAAATCACCGGTCACCCTTTACTATTAATCATTATTTCCATTGCTGAGACTATTCCGTTTGTCCATCCGAAGCCATCCTGAAGGGGATATTCTCCTCCTCCTGCTTCCAGGGCCATGTCACATACATTATATTTTTCCATCATTTTACCTGTTTTTTCAAAAACCCTGTATGATAGATTTACAAATCTTTTTGCTATTTCTTTTGCCAGAACATTGTATCCGTAGAATTCCAGACCTTTTACGGCAATCCATTGAAGAGGTGCCCATCCGTTCGGTTTATCCCATTGCTGTCCTGTTTCATTCAATGTCGTTACAAGCCCTCCTTTATAGAGGAATTTCTCTGAAACATGTTTCGATACTTTTTCTGCCTGTTCTTCTGTGGCAATTTTAAAGAACAGAGGATACAGTCCTGCAAGGGACCATACTTCTGTCTGACTATGATCTTTATAAGAATAATCAAAGAAAAATCCTTTTTCCCTGTTCCAGAAATATTTATTGACTGATTTTAACCTTCTTTCGGCATGTTCTGCGTATTCTCTTGATTTAATCTTGTTACCTTCAAAAGAAAACCATTCCGATAATTTAATTTCCATATTGTAAAGTATTGAATTTAAGTCTACAGGTAAAATCTCTGTTGTCCTTATAGTAGATAAATTACGGTAATCCCGGAGCCATCTTGAAGAAAAATCCCATCCTGATTCACAGGCAGCTCTTATATTTTTATAAAGATGTTCTCTGTGTTCATCACCGGCACAATTATAAATCTCTATGTCTTCTCTGTAAGATTCTTCTCTCGGCCCATTATTATCATCCATATAGCAGTTTAATTTACTGACCTCTTCAAGAAGAACAGTTCTTTTCTTCATCCAGAAAAGATATTCTTTTTCAAGGGTGTCCAGATAGGGGAGTATTGCCTCTATCCCTTTATAACGAACCAGTATTTCAATCATGGAACAGAAAAAAGGAGGTTGAGATCTGCCAGGGTAATATATTCTGTTTCCATTCGGTATATGACCGTATTTATCTATGAGATATGCAAAATTTTTAATCATATGTTCTACTTTATCAAGTTTTCCGGCTACAGAAAGACCTTCTGAGGTAAAATAACTGTCCCAGTAGTAAATTTCCCTGAACCTGCCTCCAGGTACTATATAAGGAAATGGCAGAGCTATAAGTGTACTGTACGGTATATCGTTATCTGCCTCCCTCGACAGAATATCCCATAGAGCTTCTATATGTTTTTTCATGGAGGATTCTGGCTTGATTTTTTTCTCCTGGCTCTCAGGAAAAATGAAATATTTTTCTATAAATTCTTTCAGGTTGAAATCAGCCTTATCCTTTTCCTTATGAAATTTCTTTAATATTTCTTCAGGTTTTTTAGATGGATATGAATCTACAAATGTTTTAGAATCGGGAAATATACGGCTTAACTGAACAAGTTCAAATAATTCTCCCTCTGTTTGAATATATTTGTTCATTTTTTGTTTCCTTTACTATAAAATAAATTATTATTATCTATCAGCAGTCAGCTATCAGCTTTTAAAGATTACCGGGAATAGAATAATCGTATTTATCATCCTGATAATCCCATAAATCCAGAAAATCCTAGTCGAATTTATCCTGAATTTTTTTATATGGAAAAATAATTATCAATAAAATAATCATAGGTACGAGAGAGCAGTAAAATACCTTTGCTCCTCCAATAATATCAAACAATGTACCTGTCGTTATAGAGCCAATAGTTCCTCCGATGGCCGAGAAAATCACTATGAGCCCTGACATGGCACTTTGATTCTTTCTGGGTAACTTACTTAAAACAGTGGAACAGAGAGTAGGATAAATAGGGGCCAGGAAAAATCCTATGAACGGTAATATAAATGCTACAGGTGGAGCATTACTCCAGCCTGTAACAGAACCGGGTTGAATCCCTGCAGAAAGGGGAAGAACCAGTATTACAATTATAATGGAACATATCAATGATGTGGCAAGGACGTAAATCCATGCTACTTTTTTCATTATATATCCTCCTGTGATCCTTCCCAGTGCTATCGCCCCTGCAAAGATACTGGTTATCTGGACACTCATAGCTTCAGGAATGTGTAATATTGAATTGTTAAAGGTAGGAAGCCATGATTGAATACCCTGTTCCGTGAACACATAGGAAAAGGCAGTGCAGATGAAAACAAGGACAAGTGGTAATCGAATAAGTTTTAACATATTCAGAAAATCTTCGATTACAGTAGCTTCCTGGATTTTAACGGAACTTTCATCCAGACTGGTAGTCAGGAGAAGTATAAAGGCAAGAGCCGACATTATGGCCAGGAGCCAGTAAGTATCTAACCATGTAAATGATTTATGGTATATAAAAAATCCAAAAATCCAGTAACCTACAAGTACTCCTGTTTGAAATATGCCTTCCAGAGTACTCATAAAACTTGCATGTTCCTGACTGTCTTTTGTAACAAGGCTGACAGTGGAATAAACAGATACTTTTATAAGGGCAAAGCTTATTCCAACACAGATAAAAAGAATCTTTGTCATTGTGAAACCTCCCACAAGGGGCATTACAACACATGCTGCAGTTACTATAGCAAGAGCTATTAACATAGCTTTTTTATACCCTAACCTTGGCAGATATGAAGCAATAATAAAGGAAAATATTGCTATGGAAAGATCCTTGCAGGCCTCAAGAATACTTGCAGAAGTTTTGCTCACATCATATTGGCTTTGAACCTGTAATATAACCGTACCGACGCTATTGAGCAATATAGCAAAAACAAAATAATTTAAAAATAGGGAAATCTTGATTTTCCAGGCTGTCATATTGTTTTTCTCCATTCTGTAATGTTCTTATTACCGCTTCAGATAAGTTCGTAACCATTTTATCAACTTCTGCCTGACAGGCTCTTACGAAAAAAAAATCATTTGCCTTATATAATTTGTTTTCCAGACAATAAATTAACCCTTATTTAATTTTT
>DAIOEN010000409.1:0-1245 GCA_036746235.1 Vulcanimicrobiota bacterium
ATTTTGACGAAAAACATATAAATAATTTATATAAAGATCTTTTGAATAAAATTAAAATATTTATTGCCTCTGATGAAGCTGACAGAGCTGTCGGAGTTATTACTGTAACGGAATCTGCCGGATTTTATGCAAAGGGTTATTATGGAGTAATAAATGAATTATATGTTCTCCCTGAATACAGATCAAAAGGTACGGGAAAATTACTGGTCGATGAAGTAAAAAAACTGGCACAGTCAAAATCCTGGACAAGAATAGAGGTAACAACGCCAGATAGAATTCACTGGGACAGAACAGTAAAATTCTACGAAAAAGAAGGATTTATAGAAATAGGGCCGAGATTAAAATTTGAGCTATTCTGAAAACCCTGATTTTATTATAAATAATGTAAAGATGAATCATTTATTTCAACATCTATTTTTTCTCCTTTAATCTCTACCTGTCTTTCCCAGTAATAAAATATCTGTTTTTTGGACTCGTCAGCCTGCATAATATAACCGTTTCCGCTTGATTTTACAGATGTCTCGGTCGGACTGAGCAATATATAAGTCTGATTCGGACAGACAGGATTCGAACATCCGGGAGACGGATAATTCTGACAGGGATAATTATTATACTGATAAGGATAAGGATAGGTCTGGCCTACATAGAGGCCGGGACTATTTGTATAAGTATTCTCATAACCCCAGTTAGTTGTAATTTTACTATTGTCTCCCCCTGTAGAAAGTTCGTATCTCTGGCTCTTCACCATATACTGGCCGGGAGGCAGGAATACTTTATATACCCTGTCGCCGTACATACCAAGTTCTTTAATACAGGTACCGTCCTGATTGTAAATAGAAATTTTCACCGGCTTATAAATATCTATATCATTTGATTTTATACTGAAATTACACTCACAAAGTTTTAAAGTTATCTTCAGTTCTCCGCCATAGTTTTCTGCCGAAACCAGTCCCATAAGATTACAGCAGCCCTTTAACTGATAATATTTTTCCACTTTTACAGTCTCATATGGTACGGTTTTAAAATAATCTTCCTTAAATCCGAAGACAGAAATTTCACTGTAAGGAATATATGGCTCATTATTCAGGAGAATATAATTCATATCTCTCCCGTTTACTGTCACTTTCATAGCATCCTGTCCGAGTGCAGGTAAAATCATGATGAAAACAAGTAATAAAAATAATATTTTTTTCATAAATTAACCTCCTTACATTTATTTCCTGGTATAATTATACCATAAAATAA
>DAIOEN010000409.1:1345-4030 GCA_036746235.1 Vulcanimicrobiota bacterium
TAAATGGCAGAACGTATTTTTTACATATTGTTAATTTCGCTCTCTCTGTCTCTATTAAATTCCTGCGGTGCAGCAGCACCGTCACTGCCTGCTTTCAATACCGGAGATGCTGCAACTGAAGAAGAATTACAGATGGACAGGCTCTTCCCCAGCCAATCTGTATCAAAATGGATCTATAGATTCAGAGAAGTAAAATACTCAAATTATTATGACATGATAATATATGAATTTAACAGTAATGAAACCAGAGAAGTACTTCCCGCAGATGCTCCCTATGTGGCAATAAGGCAATCAGGAGACAGTTATTTTGTTACAACAAGAGCAGTATATAAAAAGACTTCGTCCACACTTATACTCAATAATTTAAAATATGAGTATGAAAATGATACACAGGGCTTTAACGGTATGCTGTTATATCTACCGGTACAGTTAGGGTTTGCCTGGAAAGCAGACCTTCCTTTTCAGGGTCATGATTACTACTTAACAATGGAAGACGGTGAGAATAAAATATCTACCATATCAGACATAGCATATACTCCTGCCGGAACGTTCAACCACTGTGTAAGGACTGATTTTACGGCAAGCGGTACAAAAACGTTTGTAAATACAGGCAGTGTAAGTGTTTCCTGTGCAATAACATCATGGTATGCCCCTGATGTGGGACTCGTAAAAAGTAAAAGCGTATTAAATATTTCATCCTATGAGGATTCATCTATAGATGAAAGGATTGATATAAACAGAGAACTGGAAAGTTATGAATAATATAGCAGAGAAACATGTTACGATACCACCCGATTTTCAATTCAGTCAGGCAAATCTTCAGGATTACACGGACTGTCCCAGGAGATTTCAATTGACTTATTTATTAAAACTCCCGTGGCCGTCGTTAGAAGCAGAACCGGTAACGGAACATGAGAAGAATTTATATCTCGGCACTGCCTTTCATCGTATGGTTTATCAACATATAATGGGAGTACCGGAAGAAGAACTTCAAAAAATGATTGATGACAGAGATTTAAAATTATGGTGGAATAATTATCTTCAATACAGACCTTATGACATTTCAGGTATTCTGTATCCTGAAACAGCTCTGTCATGCCATGGGGGAGGCTTCTCTATTACAGGGAAATACGATCTCATAGCTCTTTCAGAAGACAGAGCCCTTATTATTGACTGGAAAACGTCCAGAAAAAAACCTTCCAGAACATTTCTTCAAAATCGTATACAGACACGTTTATACTTATATCTTCTCATTGAAGGAGGGAGATATTTTAACAACGGAAAACCTTTTGCCACTGACAGAGTAGAGATGATGTACTGGTTTCCTTCTTTTCCTGAAAGTCCCGAAATTTTCAGTTATAATTCTTATGAATATCAAAAAGATAAAGAATTTTTGACACATCTTATTGAAGAAATTAATAGTCTGAAAGAATTCAGATTGACAGAAGAAGTAAAACACTGTCTTTACTGTTACTATCGTTCTCTGTGCGATAGAGGCATAAAGGCAGGAGCTATTGATGAAATGGAAGGGGACATGGAGATTAAAGAAACAGACATTAATCTGGATTTTGAGCAGATTGGAGAAATAGAATTTTAGAATTAAAAAAGGTAAGCAGTGAGCAATCAACCGGTTAACGGTCACTGGTCACTGCTCACTGTTCACTGTAAAAGTCCTTTTCTGTACATAAGCTCTGCATTCAAAAGAGCTGCTCCTGCAGCACCTCTCAGGGTATTATGGCTTAAAATTACCATCTTAAAATCCAGCAGATTACATGGTCTTATTCTTCCGACTACTGCAGTCATACCATTGCCTTCCATCAGATCGATTCGCGGCTGCGGTCTGTCTGCTTCAGTCCTTACAATGACAGGTTTCTCCGGCGCCATAGGAAGTCTCAGTGATTGAGGTTCTCCTCTGAATGCCTGTAAAACGTCAGTTATTTCCTCTACAGAGGTTTTCTTATTGAGTTTTACACTTATACAGCACATATGGCCGTCAAGAACGGGAACCCTGTTACAGTGAGCACTTATTTTTATGGGAGCATTTATTATTTCATCACCTTTATATGTGCCGAGTATCTTCAGAGGTTCAGTTTCAGCCTTTTCTTCTTCTCCCCCTATATGGGGAACAACATTTCCCAGTATATCCATGGAAGGAACTCCCGGATAACCTGCTCCGCTTATTGCCTGCATGGACACGAGATTGACCTGTTCCACTCCGAATTTATCGTTGAGTGCTTTTAAGACCATTGTCACTCCCATTATAGTACAGTTGGAATTGGTTACTATAAATCCACCTGATTTTTTATATGACTCCTGATGTTTTATCAGATCAAGATGATCGGGATTTACTTCGGCACTCATCAGAGGAACATGTTTATCCCACCTGTGATTTTTTGAATTGCTTACAACTACGTATCCCTGATTTGCAAACTCTTCTTCAATTTCTCCTGCAACAGAACTGTCAAGTCCTGAAAAAAGGATTTTACAGTCCAGAGGAGGTTTACAGTCTTTAACTATCAGTTTTTTTGCCATTTCAGGAATATCGGCGCTTATTTTCCATCTTCCCGATACAGCTTTTTCATATAACTTGCCGGCACTTTTTTCAGAAGCACAGAGTTCTGTCAGTTCAAAATACATGTGTCCGTCAAGCAACTGAATGAATCTCTGACCCACAGTGCCTGTTGC
>DAIOEN010000410.1:0-3993 GCA_036746235.1 Vulcanimicrobiota bacterium
ACAGAATTGCAAAAGGCGGTCAGGAAGCACAGAAGATGCTTCAGGAAGAACTTTAGCAGTGACCAGTGACCAGTGAGCAGTTATCAGTGACCAGTGAGCAGTTATCAGTGACCGGTGACCGGTGAGAATTAAATCCCCATTTCATAGAAGTGATTTTTTATTTTTTATAGATATTGGTATGAAAATTGTAGTAAACAATCTCTGTGGAATAAATTAACAATCCCGTCACGCGTCACGCGTCACGATTAAGAGGTGAACATTGAAGTGTCTTTTTATAAATTCAACAGGCTACTGATTGCTATTTTAACATTACTTCTCTTAAGTTCATGCATAATAAGTGATTATGAAGATACAGTAAAAATAATCCCGAAAGATGCAGAAGTTATATTTAATATCAATCTGGCATCCTTTTTCAAGAGAAGAGCCATTGTAAACGGAATTTATGAACTGAGTAAAGATCCTGATACGGGAAAATTCTTTGATAATATTAAAGAGCTGGCTTCTTCAATACTTCTGGCTTCTTCTCCTTCCGAGGAACTTGATGTCGAAAAAGACCTGCTCCCTTATTTGAATACCAATTGTACAGTTGCTCTGTACAATACACTTGATAAATTGGCTTCTTCTTTTAATAAAGACGGCAATGGCGGGCCTTTGAATTTTATCATAGTTTTTGATATAAGAGATAAACAGGGCATCACAGAGTTTATTGCCAGACTTAATTACCTCTCAGAGCCACAGAAAGGAAATTATAAAGGACAGGATTTCTTTACAGGAAAAAATAGCTCTTATTTTATGAATGAACAACTTCTGGTCTTTGCAAGTAATGAGTCATTGTTGAAATCTTCAATTGATTGCTATGATGGAAAATTTTCTATTACAGGGGAAGAAAATTTTCGCTCTTTCCGGGAAAAGAAAATGTCTGATGAATCCATAGGATTTATCTATTACAATGTACCTGCCATAGGGGAGGAATTTTTACATAATGGTTCCGACCGAAATACCCTTTATGAATTGCTTGGTTCTATAAAATATATGGGAACTTCCATAGAAGTTGATAAGGATAAAGTTAAATTTAACAGCTGTCTCGTTCAGAATGACAGACTTACTGAAACAGGGAAAGAATTCTTTTCACTCCATGCCGCCGAGCTTGCAGGTCCGGATATGTTTCCCCTTACCAGTTCGGCTGTTATAGTACTTTCACAGCCGGGAGAGATATTAAATAAAATTTCTTCTCTCTTTAAAACATGTCTTCCCGGCAATTTTGAAGGTGTTACAAAAATGTTTAATACAATAGGATATCCCCTGAAGGATATACTGTCTTCCAATACAGAGACTGCCCTGGGTTTTATAGCAGATGAAAATGAACAGTCAGGCAATTATATAATAGCTATGAAATTTGAAAAAGACAGCCTTTTGAATAAAACCTTTCATAGTTCAAATACCGTCTTTTCTATGGTTACAAAGACAGAATCATATAAAGATCTTTCTATTACATCACTTCCCGGTAGTACAGGTAATTTTTCTATGATTAATGATTTTCTTTTTCTCAGTATGGGAAAAAAGCCTGTTGAATCGGTAATAGATACTTACTCAGGTGATGAAGATTCCATAGAAGATAGAATAACCACACAGATGCCTACCAGGTCTGTTGGATTAATCTATTTACGGCTGGATAAAATTTATGACACCTCTATCGATGGTCTCATGAAAAATGAAAGATTGAGAGAAAAATTAAAGGATACCTTTGAACTCTATCCTGAGATATGGGGCAATATTAATAAGGTTGAAGACGGATACTCTTCTAATCTTATTATGCCCATCTAATTTGACTTTTTGGATTTTTGGAGTTATCATTATTGTTATACCAGGTACAATTAAATTTTATCTCTATGGTTATACATTCAGATAAATCTGGATTATTTATTTTACATAGAGAGAAAAGAGGTAATTTATGAGAAAATATGTTATTGTATCTTTATTGATAATTCTTTCTGTTTTCCCTGCTTATGGTGCTTATAATACTCATAATACTGTAGAAGAAGTGACAATTCATATTGGAGGTATGATGGATTCTACCGATGTGGAGAAAGTATATAATACTATTCGTTCTATTAATGGTGTTGTTTATGTGGAGTTAGAATTATCACCTCCTTATGCCATAGTTCAATATAATTATATGGATGTACATCTCAGTGATATTTTATATGCCATACAGGATATTGGATTTACTGCTACAGTGGAATAAAATATGAGTGACTGACGAGCAGAAATTACCTTCCCAGTCACTATTCACTACTCACTCATAAAGGTGATTATTTAATGATAGATAAATTACATAAAAACGTTGAAGAACGTAAAGAGGATATAGTCAGGTTTCTCCGTGATATTATTCATATTCCCGGTACATGCGGTAAAGAAAGAGAGGTAATATGCCGGGTAAAGGAGGAAATGGAGAAACTTTCCTATGATGATGTTTATGTTAGTAAAATGGGCAGTGTCATAGGACGTATCGGAAATGGCAAGAAGAAAATCTTTTATGACTGTCATGTCGATACAGTGGGGCCAGGAGATTTAAAGGCATGGAAGATTGATCCTTACAGAGGAGCATATGAAAATGATATAATTTACGGACTCGGAGCGTGTGATACAAAAGCTTCTGTGGCTACTATGGTTTACGGAGGAGCTTTAATAAAAGACATGTCACTCTATGGGGATTTTACTCTTTTTGTTGCGGCAAGTGTTATGGAAGAAGACTGTGAAGGGGAAGCAGACAGATTTATCTTTGACCATGAAGAAACTGGGCGAAAGCCTGATTTTGTAGTTATAGGCGAGCCTTCTTCCCTTCGTATATCAAGGGGAAACAGGGGAAGAGTTGAAATAGTTATTACTGTAAAAGGAAGATCTGCCCATGCCAGCAGTCCTTCTCTCGGAGAAAATGCCATATATAAAATGGCTCCTCTTATATCAGAACTGGAACAGCTTAATGAGATTCTGCCAGTACACCCTGTTATGGGAAAAAGCGTTCTTGCCGTTACTGAAATCACCAGCAAATCCTCTTCCAGAAATGCCATACCGACAGAATGTTCTGTCTTTATTGACAGAAGACTTGTGCCGGGAGAAACCCTTGAGGATGTTCTGGCTTCTATCAAAAAACTGCCATCTTTAAAAAATGCCTCTGCAGGCATTGAAATTTACAGGGGAAAAAGTTATACAGGAATAGATATAGAGAAAGAAAAATTTTTTCCTCCCTGGATCATGGAGGAAAATCATCCTTTAGTAACAGGTTCTTCCAGAGCATATAAAAAAATACTTGGCAGAAATCCGGAGATTTTCACATGGGATTTCTGCACAAACGGAAACTATACGGCCGGTATTGCCGGCATTCCTACAATAGGCTTCGGGCCGGGAGAAGAAAAGTATGCCCATACGCCGGAAGAACAGGTTCCTGTCAGACATCTTCTGGACGCAACTAGTTTTTATGCAGCTTTCCCTTTATATTCTATGGACCTGGATTTGTAAGGAATTCTTCTTCCGTCATATATATACGTGGTTGAAGCTTCCCTGAAACCATGAATTTGGATTTTTGTTCGCTCATGCCAAGCTTTTTTACATTATCATAGGGCCCTTCATCTGATACCTCGTCCCCGTGATCCTCTTTTATCTCTCCCGGGGCAGGAGATTCGGTTTTTTCTTCTGGCAGAACAGGTGGAACCGTTATTTCTTCTGTAACAGGAATGGCAGATTTTCTGATAATATGTCCCCGGTGGAATGATAATTTTTCTTCCAGTAATTCCTGTATATATCTTATATTTCGAGGTGTATTTATCAATATAATCCCGTCAGATACCTTCAGAATTAATGACGGTATGGTATTTAATTTCTTCGTCCTTCTTTCTTTATTATTAATAAATGATAATGCTAAATATTCAATTTCCGAGGTAAGTCCTTTCAGATCTATAACACTGAATTCCTGAGAAGAATTAAATACTACTT
>DAIOEN010000411.1:0-3966 GCA_036746235.1 Vulcanimicrobiota bacterium
TCTGCAAGAACAAATGCAGATAAATTTATTAAAGACCTTGGAAGCAGTGATACGGAAAAAATCAAAATTGCACAGGAACAATTAATTCTACTGGGAAAAGACGGAATACCTGACTTAATCAAAGCTCTTGACAATGAAAATACTCAGATAAGGGGTTATGTTGCCGTAACACTCGGTATGATGAAGGCAAAAGATGCAGTAGACAAACTTATCCTATCATTGAAAGATTCTTCTTCAAGCGTAAGGGTAAGTGCCATATGGGCACTCGGAGAAATAAGAGATGACAGAGCAATAAAGCCAGTTGAAGATATTTATAAAAATTCTTCAGGCCTTGAAAAATTATCATCTACCGTAACACTCATACACCTGGGACAGCCTGAAAAAATTACCGTATTAATAGAATTTCTTATGAATGAAAACGGGTATGTAAGAAGGACTGCGGCCAATGCTCTGGGAGAGCTAAGAGGTGAACCTCAGGGAGATTATGAAGGGGTAAAGAAACTTGTAGATACAATGGCTAACCCCGGCACAGGAGAAGAAGACATTAAAACGGCAGGGAAAATGCTCATAGACAAAAAACTCCGTGCCCTCTATCCTCTCATAGAAACCCTCAACGATAGCAATGAACAGAAAAGAGCTGTAGCTGCTTTATACCTGGCTCAGTTGGATAATGAAGTTTCCATAATACCTCTCGGTATAACCTTAAAAAAAGATACTTCTCCTTATGTACGTTCTACTGTGGCGGAATCATTGAAGAAAATAAACGATGCAAGAGCTCTCCCTTATTTAAAAGATGCTCTGAAAAAAGAAAGTGACGGGAAAGCAAAAGGGGCTATTGAAGAGGCGATAAAGAAGATTAAGAAGTGAATAGTGAATAGTGAATAGTATTTGTTCACTGTTCACTGTTCACTGGTCACTGCTCACTGCCCAAGTCCCCGTCGAAAAGCGTGAAGATTCTTTTCTATTACCCCGGGATTACCGGTTTTACTTATAGCTTTCTCAACAGAATCTGCTGAAAAACTCTTTTCTGTAGCAATAAAGCGTCCCAGAAGAACGAGATTGGCAGAAGGTAGAGACTGAAGTTCGGCAGCGATAGATGTGGCATTAATTAATACAGAAGTTACATTACGTTTCTCAAGTATTTCTTTAAATGGTTCAAGAGGAAATTTCTCAACTGCCGTATCAATATAAATATGTCCTCCCTGCCTGATAAAGGAAAGACTTCGATAGGCTTCACCTTCTTCGAGAGCAAATATAACAGACGCTCTCCCCTGCCTTACAAGGGGGCCTGAGAAATCGCCAATCCTGAGATGTGATACCACACTTCCTCCTCTCTGGCTCATACCATGCACTTCAGAACCGATAAAAGGAAGGTTATTCTCTCTGGCAATAAAAGCAAGAACTTTTGTTAAAAAAAGTACCCCCTGACCTCCGAGGCCTGTAATTATAAATTCATGTTCCATAAAAATCTCCTTTTTCAGTGACCGGTCTTTTACAGTGAGCAGTGAGCAGTTATCAGTTATATAGTATTCATCACTCATTATTTGCTGGTCACTGGTCACTGGTCACTGGTCACTGGTCACTGGTCACTGGTCACTGTCCCGATCGCTCCGAAAGGACATACATTCATATCTGCACAGACACCGCAGTCTATACAGATATTTCTGTTTATATATACCTTACCTTCATTAAAGACAAGGGCCGGACATTCAAAAGATTTGATACAGTATCTGCATGATGTGCATGCATCTGTTATATAAACTTTTTTCACTGAAGGTTTTCTTTTCTTTTTTGTATGAAGAATACAGGGGTGTTTTGCTATTATAACAGCAATTCCTCCGTCTTCTCTCATAGTATATTCCCCTGCTTCTTTAAGGGCAGAAATAAAACCGGATAGTTCATATGGATCCAGTTCCTTTATATATGTTACGCCACATCCCCTTACAAGCTCAATTAATGGGATAGGATTTCCTGTATTTCCGTCAGGAAGTTCTCCTGTTCCCGCAGTGGGTTGCATACCTGTCATGGCAGTTATACTGTTATCAAGTATAACAAGAATAAACCTTGCTTTATTGTAAACACCGTTCAGCAGACCGGATGTTCCTGAATGGTAGAAGGTAGAATCCCCTATAGTAGCAATAACAGGTTCTTTAATTCCATCCTGATGATAGGCCTGATAGAAGCCTGTTGCCATAGTGATTGACGCCCCCATATCCAGTACAGTATCTACGGCACCAAGGTTTATACCCAGGGTATAACAGCCAATATCACCTGTATATATGGCCCTGGGAAAAGCTTTCTTTATGGCAAAAAAAGCTGCTCTGTGGCCACATCCCGGACAGAGGGCAGGTATGTGAACAGGTAATTTCATGGATTCCATAGAAGATTTAATGAAAGTAGTGAAATCACTATCATCTTTCAATTCTTTATTCCATACGGACTTTACAGAAGAATATATAATCTCCGGCGTGAGTTCACCTTCTCCCGGTATATGGCCTGTAAAACGGCCGAGAATGTTTTTCTGGGTTTTTATCTGCATTTCTATAACCGGTTCTGCATCTTCTATTATAAGAATCTGCTTACATCTGACACAGAAATCTAAAACAGCTTTTTCCGGGAATGGATATGGTACACAGAGCTTAAGAACAGGTATAACAGTGTCTAAAGACAGTTCCTGTAAAATATCTTTTAATATGGAATAAGAAACTCCTGAAGATATTATGCCAAGATCAAAAGAATTTCCCTCCAGAGTCACAGAGGTTAAATCCTTATCATGTAAAATGTCTTCAGCAATACGGACAAGTTTTTCATTCAATTCCCTGTGAAGTTTATATCTATACTTAGGAGTGGCAGCCCACCTGGAAGGATCTTTTTTGAAAGAAGCTTTTCTTTCAAAATGTTTTACAGGGCCGGTTTTAATACTGGCCAGGGCATGACAGATCCTTGTAGTGGAACGGACTATAACAGGTATCTCATATTTTTCCGACATAGCAAAAGCTTTTTCTATAACATCATGGGCTTCCTGAGGATGGGACGGGTCAAAAACAGGAACATGGGCAAACATGGCAAAAAAGCGACTGTCCTGCTCCGTTTGAGACGAATGGGGCCCGGGGTCATCACAGGAAACTATAATCATGCCTCCCTTAACACCTGTATAGGCGGAACTCATAAGAGA
Source organism: Vulcanimicrobiota bacterium (assembly GCA_036746235.1). Classification (GTDB taxonomy): domain Bacteria; phylum Vulcanimicrobiota; class SpSt-956; order SpSt-956; family JAKJGF01; genus CALARM01. The sequence goes on from DAIOEN010000411.1 coordinate 3,176, forward strand.
ATCAGAAGCCACATTAAGTCCTACCTGTTTCATAATTACACATGAACGTTTCCCTGTAAGACTTGCTGCATAGGCATTATCAAAAGCAACCTTTTCATTTACAGACCATTCGATATATGTACCGAGGTCCAGAGTCTTTTTATATCTTACCACTTCAGGAAGTATTTCAGAACTCGGTGTGCCGGGATAAGAATAAACCAGATGACAGCCATTTTCTACAAGGCCTCTTGCTATTGCTCCGTTACCCAGTAAAATTTCCTGTTCTGTCATATGTTAAAACACATCGGATCCGCCTGTGTCAGGCATGAGGAATCCGTCTCTTTCTTCATATCTTTCATAAGAAATTACATTACCGGTTTTCTTATCAATTCTGGCCTCTTCAATATCCCTGTAACATGGAAATTCCTGATACATATCATCTTTTCTATAACTCAATATTCCTTCTTCTTTATTATCTTTATAACTGTAATTTACACCGACTCCGTCTGGCTTATCATAATTGACGGTTATAAACATGTCGTCAGTATGTTTTGTTGCAGGATCAAACTGCAATTTCCCTGTATATTTTTTCATTTTTTCCGTTCCTCCGAGATCGGAAAAATTTAATTCTACAACACCTCTTGCACTGTTTAAATCCACCTTATCGTCAATATCAAAAGGCTGAACTTTTTCACTTACTGCCTGAAACTCGGCAACAAGTTTTTTCGCCGCCTGAAAATTTGTATTGACTCCTGTTTTTCCTATATCCATTTTAACATCTCCTTATTTCGTACATCTTCTGCTATTATCAG
>DAIOEN010000412.1:0-3959 GCA_036746235.1 Vulcanimicrobiota bacterium
ATTTATTGTCTGTAAAACAAATTATATAAGGCAAATTATTTTTCTTCGTAAGAGACTGCCAGGCAGAAGCTGATAAAATGGTTACTAATTCCCTGGTACGATAGTAAGTAAGGCATAATTTTTATGCTGAATAAGAAAAAATTCAAGGAGTTCATAAAATGTCTGTAAAAAAAATACTTATGATTGTTGGAGATTTTGTAGAAGACTATGAAGCAATGGTGCCTTTTCAAATATTAACCATGGTAGGTCATACTGTTCATGCAGTATGTCCGAATAAAGTGGCAGGAGAAAAAGTAAAAACTGCAGTTCACGATTTTGAAGGGGATCAGACCTACAGCGAAAAACCGGGACATAATTTCCTTCTGAATGAAACATTCAGCCAGATAAATCCGGAAGATTATGATGGTCTTGTAATTCCCGGTGGTCGTGCACCGGAATATATTCGTCTGAATGAAAAAGTCCTTGGATTAGTAAGACACTTTTTCCGGGAAAATAAACCTGTAGCATCTATCTGTCATGGCCAGCAGATTCTTGTGGCAGCAGGTGTTCTTAAAGACAGGGTCTGTATATGTTACCCCGCAGTAAAACCTGATGTCATAAAAGCAGGAGCAACGTGGGGAGAGATAAATGAAACATTATCAAATGCTGTTATAGACGGTAATCTGGTAACAGCACCTGCATGGCCTGCCCATCCTGAATGGATGAAAAAATTCCTGGAATTACTGGGAAGCAAGATAGAAGCATAGAAGGGTGATGGTCAATTCAGTAAGAGAGGAGAAAGGTTATGCATAAACAGCAACAATATGGACATTGTAAAATGCAAAAAGGCAATGCGAAAATATGGGTTATTGTTCTGATTGTTATAGTTATCTCTACATGTGTTCTGGCAACGATTATTGGCGGTATTATAGCTGCCATATATTTTTCATCTACCTATCATACAGATACGGAACATAGTAAACCACAGGAACAGATGGGAAATCCCACACCACAGGAACAGGCAGGAGATACAATACCTCAGGACCAGGGAGAAGATGATGTAAACAAGAAAAAGATAGAAAAAGCCAGAGCCTATAGTAAACTGGCAGCTTGTGAGAGTAACTTAAAAAATCTGGCTACTGCCCTCGAAATGTATGCAACAAACAATTCAGGTAATTATCCTCCTTCTCTGGATTATCTGACTGAAGATTATGGCGATGGTCCTATTATGAAGCATATGCCTGAATGTCCGGCCTGCCAGAAACCTTATATATATGCTGCGGAAAACAGTGAAAAAGAAAATGATTTTATGCTTCATTGCGGCGAAAAGAATGTCCACAAAGATGCAGATATCGAAGGAGACGGATATTTCCCGCAATATACACCGGGTAAGGGTCTGATTCTGGAGTAGTAGTTAATAGTGAGTGGTGAGTAATGAAGACAATCTTTTACTCACTTATTAATTTATGTCTATAATTACGTTTCAAGAAGGATTTCACCATAACGTTACAGAATGTTATGATTAGCCGGATACTTCAGAAGGTGGAAACAATATGGATGATAAAAAACCAATCATAGTGCTTACTGATATATACAAAACCTATATAATGGGTGATACAAAGGTTAATGCCAACGATGATATTAATCTTACCATTTATAAAGGTGAATTTGTCGTAATCATGGGAGCGTCTGGAAGCGGAAAATCTACGGTAATGAATTTAATAGGCTGTCTCGATCGCCCTACGAGCGGCAGTTATAAACTGGACGGTGTGGAAGTATCACAGTTAGATGATGATGAACTATCTGTTATAAGAAATCAGAAGATCGGTTTTGTTTTTCAGAAATTCCATTTATTATCCGGTCTGACTGCGAGAGAAAATGTTGAGCTTCCGATGATCTATGCAGGTGTAAACACAAAAGAGAGAATGCAGGTAGCGGCAAACCATCTTACAAAAGTCGGTCTGGAAACACGTATGAATCACGTCCCCAATGAGCTTTCAGGCGGACAGATGCAGCGTGTCGCCATAGCAAGAGCTCTCTCAAACAAACCGCCCATACTTCTTGCAGATGAACCTACAGGTGCCCTTGACAGTAAATCAGGCGATGAAATTATGGCTTTATTTCAGGAATTACACAGAAAAGGAAGTACTGTAGTTCTCATAACTCATAATCCGGAAGTGGCAAAATACGGCACAAGAGTTGTAAAGCTCTATGATGGTAAAATAGTTACAGATGAACAGGTAAAAGAAGAAGATAGAATATTACTTTCATCAGATATAAGACAATCTCTCACTGTAAGGCTTAATATGAGGGGCAGCATGAATATCATGCAGAGTGTAAAAATAGCATGGAATGCACTCAAAGCCAATAAAATGAGATCTTTACTGACCATGCTTGGTATTATAATAGGCATATCTTCTGTGATCATTATGACTGCCATAGGAAACGGAATGGACAAAGGTTTTCGAAAACAGTTTACCGACATGGGTGTACAGAACGTTATAGTTTCCCCCGGCAAAGGAGACAGTGTCATCCAATCTTCCATAGGCTCAAAAGCAAGACAGCTGACCATGAGAGATGTAACCGTGTTAAAGAATCAGTGCTTTTCAGTAAAAGGAGTGGCACCCAGTATAACTACCAGTGTTACTGCTGTTTACGGACCAAATAATATGGATGTTACCATAAAAGGGACATCTCCTGAAATCTCTGTAGTTGATACTTTACCTATGGAAAAAGGGAGATTTTTTGTTCAGAAAGACTGCGATAAAAATAGTCCCGTATGTGTGATTGGCCATGAAGTGGCCAGCAAATTATTCGGGAAAGACATTGAACCCCTCGGCACAACAATAAAAATGGTAGCAAAATCAAGCAGCACATCCAGCAGCACTTCATCTTCAGGCAATTCAGACCCGAACAGTGTGACAAACTCCGGAATAAGGCTTAAAATTATAGGGGTTTTAAAGAAAAAAGACAGGGCTATAATGGATGATTATGATAAAACAATAATAACGCCTCTCACTACATTTAAGAGCAGGGTTTACTACCAGTCATATCTGAATTTTATTCAGGTAGCCTCAGAAAATCTTGATACTGTTAAGAAGACAAAAGATGAAGTTACAAGGGTTCTCCTGCCTATACATGATAATAATATTAAAAATCTGGATATACTGAGTTTTGAGCAGCAACTGGCACAGTCTATGAGTACTATAATGGCTCTCAGTCTGTTTCTGTCAATTATAGCAGTTATTTCTCTGGTAGTAGGCGGTATTGGTATTATGAATATAATGCTTGTCTCAGTAACGGAACGGACCAAAGAAATAGGTCTGAGAAAAGCCATAGGAGCAAGAAAAAGCGATATTTCAACACAGTTCCTGATAGAATCACTGGTACTCAGCATAACAGGAGGTATCATAGGGATACTTGTCGGTACAGGTATATCAGCAGTATATCCACTTATGATAGCATCCAGTTCTCTAAAAGATCTGATGGGACAGGCTATTATTTCATTTAGTTCCATAGTAGTTTCTTTCGGTTTTTCTGCAATGGTAGGTGTATTTTTTGGAATTTATCCGGCAAGAAAAGCTGCAGCACTGGATCCGATAGAAGCATTAAGACAGGAATAAGAGTCGTGACGCGTAACGGTTAACGCGTGACGGGAGGATCACTAAAATAACTATCATGAAAGGAGATTTTTCTTCTCACGTTGAATTAATTCGTTATGAATAAAAATTTTTTGTTGTTTCTATTTATATTGCTCCTTATAGCTTTTAATAAAATTCTTGCAGAAGAGCCTGAAAAATTTACTCTTAAAGATTGCATAGGCATAGCCATGGATAACAATCCTTCCGTAATAAGAGCCAGGCAGGATATAAAAGTGGCAGAAAGTTCAAAGACCCAGGCTCTGGCAACTTATTTGCCGAATCTAAAATACACCGGTACATATCAAAAATCAAATCAGGGTAACGGTACTATTGTGAGCG
>DAIOEN010000413.1:0-3955 GCA_036746235.1 Vulcanimicrobiota bacterium
GGATCTTCTATTGTTATTATATGGGCATATCTTTCACTGTTTATAAGATCCAGCATGGCATGGAGCGTAGTTGTCTTTCCACATCCTGAGCTGCCTGTAACAAGTACGAGTCCCTGTTCAAACCGTGGGAAAGCCGAAACTATTTCGGGCAGTCCCAGGTCTTTAATAGAAGGTATTTTATCAGGCATAATCTTCATAATTATGTTAAGACCTGTCCGGTGATAATAGGCATTCCCTCTGAAACGCCGGGTTTTTCTGTCATGATCGTTGAATTTATACATGAAATCTACATGCATATGTTCTTCAATTTCTTTTTTCTCTTCTTCAGACAGCATCTGAGCTATTAAAACATCTGACAGAACTTCTTTCAGAACAGGCATATCCATCGGTTGAAGTTCTCCCCAGAATCTGATATTTGGTTTTTCTCCTGTAGTAAGATGCAGTTCTGTTGCACCGAGAGCAATAACTTTTTTCAAACATTCATCAATAAAATCCAGTTTTACAGGTTTTTTTGCTTTTTTTTCTTCTACCTCTTCCTCTATATCCTGCTCCCCTGAAAACTGTATTATTAAAGATGAATCCGCAGGTTTTATATCAGCCACTTCAGGTGTCTGTTTAATAAGAGATTCTGCCCGGGAAATAATCATTTCCCTCTGTAAATCCATTAAATCCTCTGCAGGCTGAGACAGGGATTTTTCTCCGTATAATCTCTTCTCATCCGATTTACCCCTGATATTCAGATTGGATATAACCATGTTAAGATAGTTTAAAGAATTTTTACGTTCATCGCTATCTTCCGTAGCCCGGTTTAGTTTATTATCGAGAATTTCAAAAAACCTTTTATCTAAATCATCTAAATGTTCCATTATAAAAGGGATTAATGAATTTTCTTCTGTCCATATTAACCGGTCGAGTAAATCAAGATAGAAGTCATCCTTTTTTTTATGGCTCATATCTTCATTGCCCGGAGCTTCATTGCCCGGAGCTTCATTGCCCGGAGCTTCATTGCCGAAATCTTCTGACCGGTTTTCTTCATCTGCCGGTTTCTCTATGTATGTATTTGTTTCATACAGGTCCTCTTCTATCTCTTTCTCCGGCAAATTCTCCGGCAGATTGTCAAGTAAATCAAGATAAAAATTATTACCTTCTGATACAGACGATTTCCCTGTATCAGTTATTGTATCCGGATATCTTTCTTCTTTATATGATTTTTCATATGTCTGTTCTTGTTCCTGTACTATTTCTTTTTTCGGAGGTTTTTCCTTTTCTTTTATCTCTGACTGTTCAGCCAGTTTTTCTCGAATATGCAGATTGGATATAAGTAAATTAATATAGTTCAGCATACTTGCTTTTTTCGGGTTCTCTTCTTCTTGCCTCTTATAATCGAAGACTTCAAAGAATCTATGGTCGAACTTATGACTGTTTTTGTTTATACCAAGCATCAAGGGCATACCTTTTTTAGTCAGAAGATATTCAATCAGATCAATATAAAAACTATCACTGTCTGTGAGTTCGAATACTTCTTCCTGCTCCGATAATTCCGGAGTTTTTTCTTCTTCCTCTGTTGTATAATTATCGGATTTTTCTATCATTTCTTTCTCTAACCTGTCAGGCTCTTTTTTAGATAACATACCTGTTGTTTCTTCTCCTGCTTTATCTGTTTCTTCCATATCTTCCGCCTTTTTTTCCGGTGGCGAAGAATATTCTGAACCCTCTGCTTCTATCATTTCTTCCGGTGTTTCTTTTACCGGAGCATGTCGCTCATTTTCTTTATCTCCATCTTCAATCTTATAGACTGCTTTATCTGCTACTTCTTTTATTTTTTCTTCTTTTTTCTCCTGTACCTGTATTTTTTCTACAGTTTTTTCTTTGTTTTCTTCATCTTTTTTTATTATCTCATGAATTTCTTTCAGTTTTTCGAGAGCTTCCGGGTTATTTTGGGAAATACTTAAGACCCTGTTTAATATTTCTCTTGATTTTTCATATATCCCTTTATCTCTTGCATTATCTGCTGCTTTAAGGTAATTTGTTACGGCTTTTCTTGTTCTTCCATGTTTTTCCAGGACAGAAGCAGTCCATAGAAAAACTTCTACATTATCAGGTTCAATAATAGATAATTTTTTCAGACATGGCATAATGTAATCATATCTGCTCAATTCGAAATTTAATCGACTGAATTCCATTAAAGCTTCACGGTGGTTACCATCAATGTTTAAAATTTTCTGGTAACATTCAATGGTTTTATCGAAATCACCGGTATTTCTGTACAGTGAGGCCATAGACAGGAGGACAGGAATATCTTCTTTAAGAAATTTGATCTTTTCATATACTTCTGCGGCTTTTTCAACTTTGTTTTTATTTTTGAAATACTCCCATGCCTGGTTATAGGAAGTAATAGATTCCCCTATGAGACCTTTTTTATGAAGATCTTCTGCTTTTTCCAGTATATTTTCCACGTGAAAATCTTCATCCGATGTCGTGCTTTCCCCTTTATTCTCTTCTACACCATTATCTCTGCTCTTCATGACAGGTGAAACCATCCCTCTCTATTTGTCTTGATTTTTTATAAAGTACATTCATATAATTATAAACAATTTTTGAGAAAAATTCAAAAAAATATTATAAAAGTTATTTTTTTATAGAGACTTATAAATATAGTAGGGAATTTTTTTCTTTTGAAGAATTTTTTAATGAGACGCAATAATCTTACCGATTGATACTTATAAAGGAGAACATGTATGAAGGCACTTATTACGAGCGGAGGACGTGGCACAAGACTTCGCCCTATAACCCATACCAATAACAAACACCTTATACCTATTGCAAACAAGCCCATGCTCTTTTATGCTCTGGAAGCAGTCGCAGATGCAGGTATAAAAGAAGTAGGCGTAATAGTCGGAAGTGATACGAAAAATGAAATAATTTCTGCTCTCGGTAATGGCTCATTATGGGATATAAATATAACCTATATAGAGCAGGATGAACCGCGGGGACTTGCTCATGTAGTAAAAATTTCCGAGCCGTTTATAGGAAAAGACAATTTTATTTTTTATCTGGGAGATAATATGATAGTAGGTGGCGTGAAACGTTTTATAGAAGAGTTTGAAGCTCATAAACCTGACTGTCAGCTGGTCCTTGCCAGTGTAAAAGAACCCCAGCGTTTCGGAGTTCCTGAGATTAAAGACGGACATATTGTATCAATAGAAGAAAAACCTGTAAAACCTAAAAGTCATTATGCTGTAACAGGGCTTTATATATATGATAATATTATATTTGAAGCGGTAAATAATATAAAACCGAGTGCCAGGGGAGAGCTTGAAATATCAGATGCCCATCAATATCTGTTAAATAAAGGAAAAGTTGTAAGATATTCTGAGATAACAGGGTGGTGGAAAGATACGGGAGAACCGGAAGACCTCCTTGAAGCAAACAGGCTTGTACTGGATAGAGCCTTTGAACTGGAACACAGGCAGCTCGAGGGATATGTAAATGATTCTGATATAGCAGGCAAGGTAATAATAGGGAAAAACACGGAAGTGATTAACAGTATAGTAAGAGGTCCTGTAATCATAGGAGAAAATATTTCTATTAAAGACAGTTATATAGGCCCCTATACGTCCATTCATAATAACTGTAAAATCTCTAACAGTGAAGTTGAATACAGTATCTTAATGGAGGAATGCAGGGTTATAAATGTAGATATAAGAATAGAAAGAAGTCTTCTTGGACGGGGCGCTTCCATAATAAGATGCACCGGAAGACCGAGAAGTCACAGGTTTTTAATAGGTGATCAGAGCAGAGTCGAAGTTGTGTAGGAAATATTGCAGGGAACGGTCGATACCGATCCCTGTAATATTTGTTAATATGTTTCATTTGACTGCATCCATACAGCATCTGAAGCCCGTATATGGGTCAGGCGCATAGGATCTGTGAATGCTTCTTGTGGCACATCGAA
>DAIOEN010000414.1:0-3925 GCA_036746235.1 Vulcanimicrobiota bacterium
ATCTTCAATATATCCCATAAATATAACGCCCCCTTTATTAAAATTATATTTATAAGTATAACAAAAAAACAATAGAGAAGCAAGAAAATTGCCGGTGTGGGCATAAATAAACATCGTTGTAAAATACCCGTTTGATAATGTATAATGTGTTGAAAAATAGTTACAGGAATTCAACTCTCCAATTTAATAAACCTGAATTACAGAATCAAAGAAAGAGGTGTAATCAATGAAAATAGTCGCTATAGCAGGCTATAACAAGAGCGGAAAAACGACGTTAATTCTGAATTTAATAAAAGAATTCCAGAAAAGGGACAAAAAAATTACTGTTATAAAACATACTGATTGTGAGAATGTAAAAAATTGTCCCGAAGCATCTATTAATTCAACAGAGGTGCATAACCATGAGCTTATGCCTGAAATTTATGATAAAGATACTCATAAATTCAGTAATCTTGGTGTTCATACATTATTATTTTCCGGTACGCAAGCCTGTTCGGTATGGAAAAAACAATTCACCCTTGAAGAATTATTAACCCATGTAGATACGGATCTGGTAATAATAGAAGGGAACAAATCTGCCCGTAATTATCCCCGTATAATATGCACAGATGGCAGGGAAAATCCGGAGAATCTTTTCGTCGGTCTCGAACTGGCTCAATATGGTGAAAAAACATGCAATATTCCTGATGTTCCTGTGGTAAATGACGTGGAAAAATTATGTGACATAATTGAATCCAGGGGCTTTAAATTACCGGATTTAAATTGCGGAGAATGCGGTTATAATACCTGCTATGAAATGGCTAAAGCTATAGTAAAAGGGGAAAAGAAAATAGAGAATTGCACCTCTCTGTACGGTGATATAAATATATGGATTAATGGTGAAAAATTACCTGTGAAAAAATTTGTACAGGATTGCTTAAAAGGTACTATAACAGGTTTCCTGTCATCTCTGAAAGGTGCCAGTATACATGGAAAGATAAAAATAGAATTTTAAGTAAAATAATTTAAGGCAGAGACACGAAGTCTCTACCTTAATCAAATATCTTATTACAATTTTCTCAGGAAACTTTGGACACCTTTACTGCACAGACCTTGTATTCAGGTATTTTAGCCACAGGGTCAACAGCAGGATTGGTAAGTATATTTGCCGCTGCTTCTTTATAATGGAAAGGTATAAAAACCGTGCCTTTACCTATACGTTTCGTAACAAAGGCAGGTATTTTAATCTCTCCTCTGCGGCTTTCTACTCTTATTAATTCACTGTTACTTATTCCAAGATTTTCTGCATCTTCAACAGAGATCATAACAGACGGGCCTGCAAGTTTATCAAGTCCTTCTGTCTTACGGGTCATTGTTCCTGTATGGAACTGTTGCAGTACTCTTCCCGTAGTCAGAGTTAAAGGATATTTTTCATCAGGTAACTCTGCAGGTTCTTTAAATGAAATAGCTTTCATCAAACCTTTACCGCGGACAAACCTCCCTTTATGAAGGAAAGGAGTGCCCGGATGTTCCACTGTAGGACATGGCCACTGAAGGCCTTTATCATCTACTCTTTCCCAGGTAATACCACCGTAGGAAGGTGTAAGTTTACATATTTCTGATGTAATATCAGAAACTGTTCTATAATCCCATTTTGCTCCCATAGAATTTGCAATAAGCTGAATAATCTCCCAGTCCTGTTTTGCCTGTCCCGGAGGTTTTAAGGCCTGTCGCATTTTCTGAACACGACGTTCTGTATTTGAAATGAGCCCGTCTTTTTCTGCAAAGCTCGTAGCAGGTAATACAACATGGGCAAGCTGTGCCGTTTCAGTAAGGAATATATCCTGAACCACAAGGAAGTCAAGCTTTTTTAAAGATGATTCTACATGATGAAGATCGGGATCACTTATCATAGGATTTTCTCCCATAATATACAATGCTTTCACTGTTCCTTCTTCAGCACCTTTTAACATTTCAGTAACAGTAATACCGGGCTTTTTCGGCAGAGTAACTCCCCAGAATTTCTCAAATTTTTCTCTGGCTGTATCATCATCTACCTTCTGATATCCTGAAAAAACATTGGGCAAAGCTCCCATATCACAGGCTCCCTGAACATTTGACTGTCCCCTGAGAGGGTTAACGCCGCCGCCGGCTTTACCAAGATTTCCGCAGAGCATCTGCAGATTGGCAGTAGACTGTACATTATCCACTCCTGTAGTATGCTGTGTAATACCCATTGCATAGAAAAGAGCTGCTGTCTCTGCTTTACCGAATAATTCCGCTATCGAATAAATCTGCGTTACAGGAACACCGGTAATTTTAGAGACATATTCAGGAGGATATTTCTCCACCTCTGCTTTTAAATTATCAAAACCTTCACATCTCTCTTCTACAAATTCTTTATCATACCAGTTTTCTTTAATAATTATATGCATAAGCCCGTTTAAGAGAGCAACATCGGTACCACACCTGTGCCTGGCATAAATAGTTGCATATTTTGCCATGTCGATCTCTTTAGGGTCACACACTATAAGTTTTGTTTTCCCGTATTTCACAGCCTGTTTGATACGACAGGCTATAACGGGATGAGCAGCAGACGTATCTGTCCCTATGAGCATAATAACATCTGCCTCATTAATACCGGCAATATCATTTGTCATAGCACCGGAACCGAATGTAGCGGCCAGACCGGCCACTGTAGCGCTATGTCACAACCGTGCGCAGTGGTCCAGGCTATTGGTGCCTACCAGCGTGCGCATAAATTTTTGAAAGACAAAATTATCTTCATTGGTTACTTTTGCAGAAGCAAGTCCGCATATGGCATCAGGGCCATTATTCTCCTTTGTTTCCGTAAATCTTTTTGCAACATAAGTGATAGCTTCTTCCCAGGAAGCTTCCCTGAATAAACCATCTTTATCACGAATAAGAGGTTTTAAGAGTCTCTCTTTACTGTTTACAAAATCAAATCCATAACGACCTTTAACACAGAGCATTCCGTCATTGGTAGGACTGCCCTCAACACCGGAAACTTTAATAACTTTATTCTTCTTTTCATCAACATGAAGAGTAAGCTGACATCCGACACCACAGTAAGGACATACGGTATTTACTTTTTTCAATTCCCAGGAACGTCCCTTACCTTTTGCACCTTTATCTATAATGGCTCCTGTAGGACATAACTGAAGACACTCTCCGCACTGTACGCATGAAGATTGCCCCATAGGTTTATTATCATCACATATAACCTCTACTTCTTTACCTCTGAAGCCAAAATCCAGCACTTCGTTTACAACCGTTTTATTACACCCTTCAATACATCTGCCGCATTTAATACATTTTCCCGGTTCCCTTATAATCATTTCCGATGAAGTATCACAGGGGATCTCTTCGGGAGGTATGTAAAAAGCAGGAACTTCAATACCGAGATGATAACAGGCCTGCTGTAATTCACATTCACCGTTTGCCTCACATGCCAGACAGTTATGCTGCCCACCGGCTAAAAGCAAATTAATAAAAAGTTTTTGAGCTTCCAGAACCTCTTCAGTATGGGTATATACTTCCATATCCTCTCTGGCAGGTAAAGAACAGGACGTCTGAAGCCCTCTCATACCTTCCACTTCTACAAGACAGACACGGCATTTTGCTGCAGGGCCGGTTTTTTCATGATAGCAGAGAGAAGGAATATAAATATCATTTTCTCTTGCCACCTGAAGAACTGTTTTCCCTTCTTCAAACAAAACCTCCCTGTCGTCTATTGTCATTTTTTTAAATTCCATGACAATCCTCCTTATTTAATTATAAGTTGAGGGTTAAGAGTTTAAAGTTCAGGGTTAATATAGACTCTCAACTATCAACCTTAAACAATTCCCTTATTAATTTTATCTGGCATGTTTATTCACCAGTTTAATAAGAGTCTCAGGTTTCAGTGGTTTTTCATAAATACCTT
>DAIOEN010000415.1:0-3904 GCA_036746235.1 Vulcanimicrobiota bacterium
GAATAACTGTAAAATACTACAAAGGCACCACCTATCGGTGTAGTCCCGTCATATTCCACAATCTTTCCTCCAATATCTCCCCTCGGTATATCGCCGGGAGTAAGAACAGGAGTGGGTGTAACAGGATTTCCTGTAAGAACTATATTTACCTCCACCTCTCCGCCGGCTGGAACAGAACCGTAACCTGTGCCGGTCTTCCCGTCCGTCGCCGTGGCAATCACTGTCACAGGATTTGACGGTATGCCAGGAAGAACATAATTACCGCTCCCGTCTGTTACTGCATAATTTGTAAAATTCTCTGCCTTTACCTTTACACCTGACAATCCATTTCCATTATAGGTCACTGCACCTTTTACAGTACCTGAACCGTCTGTTACAGTTATACTCACTTCAGAACGGTTTGATCCATTTACTGCAACAACCTTCCCTATGCCTGATTTAGTGGCAGTAAATATACCTGTAGACGATACTGTCCCTATATCACCTTCTACAGACCATGTGGCAGAAGGGATTACGGGGTTCCCGTTACTGTCAGCAGCATAAACACTGAACTGATAGGTTCCTCCGATACCCACAGGACAGAGAAGCCTCTCAGGGATTACTTTAAAACCGGAAAAAGATACAGATGAACCATTCGGGTCTGCCACAACTACAGGCTGTTCTATAGGAACAAAAGAACCGTATTCCACTGTAAGAGTATTCAATCCTACAGGAAGACCGGACAGATTGAAGTAACCTTTTCCGTCTGTAGTACCTTTTACTCCTCCGATTGTTACAGTCGCTCCTTCTGCGCCATGATACCCTGACGGGGGATTATTGCTATAAAGAACTATCATACCGGTTGATGTTCCTGATTGCTCTGATATGAGCTTATCTTCCGAAAGAAAGGGAATAAATACAAACCCTCCCTGAGAGCCGAAAATTGACGACACAAGAGCCACAAGGGCTCCGCACCCTGTCAGATTTATTATTCCGTATACGGAAACACATAAAAGTAATATAAAACCAATCAAAAAATTTCTACTGAACTTCAAAACACTACTCCTCCTTTTTATAATCATTACGGTAAGAGATAAGAAATAACTACACTCCTTTTACTCTCCTGTTAAATAACAAAACCTCCTCTCTGTAATTTTATATTTAAATCCTGGTAAAAAACTACTATTCCCTGGCTCACCATCCTCCACCGGCACCGGAAATCTCTTTTTCATCATTACCTTTCTGAAAATTATTAACAAGTTCTTTCCAGCTTATATTTATTTCTTTCATATCATTACCGATGCTTTCGTTATATTTAATCTTAACACCTTCCTGACTTAACCCGGCGCTGCCATTATATGATGAAGTAGGTATTTCATTTTCCATACTGATTTTTCCACTGAGAGAACCACCGAGTTCCTGAACTATACCTGCTTCTCCTTTCAATTCCAGATTCGTGGAATCATATGTAGTGTATTTACCTGCCAGTTCCAGAGAAGGATTCAAAAGTAATTCACCGGCCTTTTCCTGAAATATTTTTTTCGCCTGATCATAATCACCATTTTTAATTGCTCTATCCATTTCTGATGCCATATCAGGAGGCAATGATTTCATTACATTACTCAGATTTGCAGTCAGCTCAAGCTCAGCACCTTTATTAACAGTATTTTCCGTCAGAGAAGATGGATCTTTTATAAGTTTCGGCTCTCTTTCTTCACCTATCAGATTATATTTAAATATGGCATCATTTGTAACACTGCCATCTTTATTGAATGTTACAACAGAATCCATTGATTGTTTTGCTTTTAATTGTGCAATAGTCGATTTCCCTTCCAATCCTATTTCAGTTCCAGGTAATTTATCTCCTCCCACCATATCAATGCTCAGAGAACCTTCTCCACCGAATGAACCGGTAATTTTCCATCCCCCCTCATCAGTCTTTTCAAGTTTATTTCCTGCTGAAAGTTTACCGGCAATAGTTCCTTCCAATCCCAGAAGTTTACCAATTTTACCTGATAGTTCACCCCCAATTGCACCTTCCGTTTCCAGAGATTTAAAATGATTTTTTATAAAATCTATCTTTTCTCCCGGTATATCAATTCCAGGTATAGCATCAATCAGATCTATCTGTTTCCCTGCTTCAGTAAGAGAACCGGCAGAACGGAGAAGATAAGCAGCAGCATCTGTAGCTTCACCTTTTTTAGCCAGGTCAAGAGTAAAGGCAAGTTTGCCGGAAATCTCGTTTTTTCCTTCTGCTTTAATAGATGCAGGACCTATTTCTCCCAGATCTCCTCCTCCCTTTGTAAAAACCTCTGCACCTGTGGTAAGTATAAACTTATTCGGATCCTTTTCATCTCTTTCAATAGTAACTTCAGTACCTGCACCGATACCCCCCTTTACTGTCAGTGTTCCACTTGAACCTGCTCCTATTTTAGCCATCAGATCACCTGAAATTTTTTTCTTCTGCCCCGGTTTCATATCATTAAGCTTGAGATTATTAATTATCGTCTTATCAGTACCTGTCAGATTGGTATCATTTATGGTTTTTAGTTTCCTATCCTCACCGGAATTATTAATATCACATCTTTTTATCTCATCATCCCATCCGCCGCCTCCGCCGCCACCGCCACCGGCTCCCGATACTCCGGCATCGGCAGAATTCCAATTTTTTATCTCATCACCCCATCCGCCGCCGCCTCCTCCTCCGCCACCGGCTCCCGATACTCCGGAATTACCTGACTTTACCTGACAAAAAGTATTCCATGCCATTTTCTTTGAAAGGTTCTTAATATTTGAGAAGAAGGATTCATCCTTATGTTCTTCCTCGGTTTTAGCCAGAAAAGAATCCTTTTGAGCCGGCTCGGCTTTAGTTTCTGCCGTCTTCTGTTTTACATTCTCTTTTACCTGACTGACACTGGCTTTACCGGCTTCCGCCTTTGCCACTGCCTGCTGCTTACCGGCAGGTTTAGATACAGAGCCTGTCACTGCAGAGACCTGATAAAGTCTTACGTCTTCACCTTCTTTTTCACAGAGCACCATAAGTTCTTCTTCATAAATCTTATATATGACGGGAGCAATTTTAGACAGTTCATCATCTGTTATATCTTCAGGAGATAGAGCTGAAATATTATCCAGAATTTCAGCCATTTTCCGCTTTCCTGCTATATGATGTCTTGCCTCATCGGCAGGCAGTTCATAAATAAATTCATCATCATAAAGAATTATATTTGTATCATCATAAGGTATTGCTTCTTCTAAAACATAATCTTTAAGAATATGAGTCTCTAACATATTTCCGTCATCAAAAATATAAATATTTCCTTCCACATCGAGGAGATATTTCTCCGATTTCATAATAAATTCACTCCTTTTCATATTATTGCTTGACTATTGAAAACTATATTTATACTCACTTCAGTCACTTTCTTCGCTTATCTCACCGGCAGAATCCGAACTTTCTTCACTTTCAGCATCAACACTTTCTCCTTCTTCCGTAGAAGTATCCTCTTCAGCTTCTTCCGTCTCAGAAGTTTCTTCTGAATTTTCAAGTGGATTCTGATAAAAACTATAGGAGCCTCCCTGAACGGAACCGCCGGTGCCAGCAGAACTGAAATTTTGTGAAGCAAAACTTCTGGAGAGATTCCTTATATTGGAAAAAAGAGCCATATCATCTGAATTCTGACCGGAAGGTACAAACATATCACTCTGAGTAAAGGGAGAAGCTCCGCCGCTCTGCATTATCCCTTCCATAGAATTTCTGAGATTATTAATATTACTCATATTATTGAAGGCATTTCTACAGGCATTGAACATAGTATCAGGTCTTGTGTAATTATTCATAAGTGATGAAATCTGATAAAGACTGACATCATCACCTTCTTTCTCACATAACAGGAGAAGTTCTTCTTCATAGATTTTATATATG
>DAIOEN010000416.1:0-3901 GCA_036746235.1 Vulcanimicrobiota bacterium
TTTCAAACCCGTCGCTCGCACCTGTATGAATATGGGGATCGGCTTTGCTCCTCATCACTTTCTCCTTTCCAATAAAAATAAAGCCTTCTGACTTTTTAAATTTTAATAAATTATGAAGTATTACACTATATGAGGCTTTGCAGAGATATTATAATCAATTTTTTATAATTTTATCATTTAGAGATTTGTTTGTCAAATCCTGAGCCTTTTGTTTGACAAAGTTATCCTCCTTTGTTATTATAAGATTAAATTTTCGCTACAAAGAGAGGCAGGTGTACTGTAAAAAATTGAAGAAAATTAATTGGGAGAAATTGCAGTCCTATTCAGCTGGAGTATTTGGCGAGTTTGAAGGAAAACTTGAGGATTCTATAAAAAAGGAAATGGAAGATAGAGCTCGCAAAATAGAAGAAAAGAGGAATAAACTGAAGAGAAGAAAAGGCACCAATAAGAAGAAACAGGGATAGTGGGTTAAACTCTTTGATTTTTTGTGAGGAAATAGATATTTGTACATCAACAGGCTTACTCTTATTCATTTTAGAAATTACAGAGAAGCACACCTGGAGCCTCATCCTGAATTGAATGTTATTTTCGGAGCAAATGCTCAGGGGAAAAGTAATCTGTTAGAGGCTCTCTTTTTGTTTACAACAGGTAAATCTTTTCGTGCAGGAAAAGAAACAGAACTTGTAAACTGGGAGGAGAATTTTTCCAGAGTAGCAGCAGAAATTACATGTATTCACGGAGAAAAAATACATATAGAAGTCCTTATCTCAAAAAATTCCGCTAAAAGCTCTTCAAAAATAATCAAAGTTAATAATAAAACTGTCAGAACTGCTACGGAACTGGTCGGGACAGTAAATGCCGTTATGTTTTCTCCTGATGATCTTGAAATTATAAAAGGCAGTCCCGGTGTGAGAAGGCGTTTTCTTGATATGGAACTTACACAGTTATCACCTTCTTACTGTGAGAATCTCCGTCTTTATTATAAAGTTCTGGAACAGAGAAATACTCTGCTCAGATCTGCTATGGATTATGAAGAAAAAAAGAGATTACTCCAGGTCTGGGATGAACAGTTAGCCAGATACGGTTCTTTTTTGATTTCCAGCAGAATTGAGATTATAAAGAAACTTCAGGAACTGGCCAGGGGTATCCTCCGGGATATAAGTAATAACAGGGAAAATCTTTCTTTAGAGTATTTTTCTACCATAGAAAAAGATAACTCTGTGTCCGGGGAAGAAAATTTTCTCAATCATCTTCTGTCACAGAGAAATCAGGATATAAGATATGGTTCTACATCTGCAGGTCCTCACAGGGACGATCTAAAGATCATTCTGAATGAAAGACCTCTCAAAACTTTTGGTTCCCAGGGACAGCAGAGAACAGTAACCATAGCGCTGAAGCTCGCAGAAAGAGAGCTTCTATTCAACGAAACAGGAGAACATCCTGTCGTGTTACTTGATGATGTTATGTCAGAACTGGATAACGACAGAAGCTTCAGTCTTTTAAATTATATAAAAGGTAAAGGACAGATTTTTATTACATTAAACCATATTACAGATTATTTCGCTTCAAAGGAAGCATCTTTTTTCCAGATAAAGGAAGGGAAAATTACAGTTGGTTTATTCAATTAAAGATTTAATACATGGCGCTTTTGATAATCCGAATATTGCAGCAAAAGCCAGAGAAAATATGATTTTTCCTTTCTGGAATTTTATAGTGGGCCCTAAAATAGCAGGTCATACAACTCCTTACAGGCTGGAAAACGGTATTTTAAAAGTCATGGTTTCCAGTTCTTCCTGGGCCCAGCAACTCAGTTTCATGAAAGAACAGATACTGAGAGGATACCTTGAACTCACAGGGGAAGAACTGGTTAAAGACATTAGATTTCAAATAGGAAAAAAAATACCTGACAGCGAAAAAAAAGAAAAAGTAGAACAGCTTACACTTGATTTTAATAAATATAAATATCCCGATGAGTTTCAACTTGGCAGAATACAACTCCCGTCCGATACGGTCTGTCTCATAGACGAACAGGTTAAATTTATTAAAGATGAACAACTCAGGGAACAGATGAAGTCTGTCATGGAAAAGGACTTCAAAATAAGGGTATGGAAAGAAATGAAGGGGTGGAAGCCATGCCCTGTGTGCAATGTTTTTATGGAACCGGGACAGAAGGTCTGTATGATCTGTAATCTGGGAGATAAGCCGAAGAAGAAAAGCAGGGGAAGAAAGAAACAGGGAGATAAAAGTTGAAAGATATGCAAGTTAAGGCTGCTTTTGACGTTACTGCTACCAGAGTAAGTATGTATGCAACCTCTGTAGGAGCATATCTTTCTATGATTATTATATCAGATGTGTCAATGAATAGCAACTGGCAATAGATGCTACTCAGATCTTAAGGGTTATAGGTGTGAGGTGCTGGGTTAGAAATCTTAAAAACCCGGAACCCAAAACCTGAAACCCAAAACCTAATTTTAATGGAAGGTGTTATTAAGATGTTAAATAGAATAGAAGTCATCCACGACGATATAACCAGATTGCATGTCGATGCAATTGTAAATGCCGCAAATACTTCACTTCTGGGAGGAGGAGGTGTAGACGGTGCCATACATTCTTCGGCAGGGCCACAGCTTCTTAAGGAATGTGAAAAACTGGGAGGTTGTCCCACAGGACAGGCAAAGATTACAAAAGGTTATAACCTTCCTGTTGAATGGATTATTCATACAGTCGGCCCGGTATGGCGCGGCGGCGGCGAAAATGAAGATGATTTACTTGCCAGGTGCTATAGAAGCTGTTTCTCTATTGCAGAGGAATATATGATAAAAACAATAGCTTTCCCTGCAATCAGTACAGGAGCCTACGGATTTCCAATAGAAAGAGCAGCAAAAATAGCTCTGAAGGAAACAAAAGAATTCCTTTCAAGAAATAAGTCAATAGAAAAAGTTTATTTCGTATGTTTCAGTAAAAGAGACTATAACTGTTATTTGAAGGTTGTTTAACTTATGAGACCGAGATTGTATAAAAAAACACTTGATACTGGCGATATAGGTTTGACTACTGATAATCTTCCTGAAGGTGAGAAGGTTGATTTGCGAAACTGGTTCGCCGGGGAAAGACATGACCTGCCTCTGGAACTGGAGATAGGCACAGGGAAAGGAGAATTTTTACTTCGACAGGCAGGGAAGGTTCCTTCCGTAAATTATATAGGCCTGGAATATGCAAAACAGTATTCCTTTTATGCAGCAGATCTGGCCCGTCGTGAAGATTTGAAGAATATAAAAATTGTAAATGCAGAAGCTCTTTCTTTTATAAAAAACCATGTATGTGATGAAACATTCCGGCAGATACATATATATTTCCCCGATCCATGGCCTAAAAGAAAACATAACAGAAGAAGATTTATTCAGGAGAATAACCTGAGAGAATTGCATAGAATTCTGGCCCCGGGCGGTCTGATAAGAATTGTAACAGATCATGACGATTATTTTATATGGATAAAAAAGCACATTTCTTCAGTGGAAGACCTGTTTCTGTGTCTTCCCTTTTCTTCTCCCGAAGCAGCCGGTGAAGGTGAACTGGTAGGCACAAATTTTGAGAGGAAATATCAGAGAAAAGGACGGTCCTTTCACGGAGTGATTCTGAAGAAGCGTAACGGGTAACCCGTGACGGGAGAAATATGAACTGTTGTATTTCTGCGCATTACCCATTACGCATTACTCATTACCCATTACGAAATTATGATAATCTTTAAAATATTGCAAAATATTCTGATTTGTGTTAAACTTTTTTTTAGATAAGCAGTGAATATTATTCACCGGTTACTGGTCACTGGTCACTGGTCACTGGTCAGGGGAAGGCATTTATATGTTTGAAGCAGAAGAAATGTTTCGCGAATTTTCTTCTT
>DAIOEN010000417.1:0-3899 GCA_036746235.1 Vulcanimicrobiota bacterium
TTTAAAATTTATATGACTCTTGCCCCTTACGGAGAACATGGAGGGGAAGTAAAAACGATTATAGAAAAGATTGAAAAGGAGAAAAAATAAAGTTGTCGTGACGCATAACGCGTAACGGGAGGAAATAATTTGCTATTTTATGCATATGTCACTGTGCTGTTATACTGAAATTATAGAAACCATTTGTAATATAAAATACATTTGTACAGGCACAAATGTTTATAATTAAAGAATTGAAGTGAGAAAATTATCTGTCTCGCGTCACGCGTTACGCGTCACGGGTCACGATTAAAAAGGAGAATATTATGAACAATATACCTGAAAGTAAAGAATTGATTAAAGAATTGAGTGAAATTGACGGTGTGTCCGGATTTGAAGGTCCGGTAGCAGAGGTTTACAGAAAGTATCTGGGCACTATTCTGGATTTGAAAACAGATTATATGGGAAATATCATGGGCAATCTGGAAGGAGAACATCCAAATCCCAGGGTTATGCTCTGCGCTCACCTTGATGAACTGGGTATGATGGTTCAATCTGTCCTGGAAGACGGAAGAATTAAATTTATCAACCTTACAGGCTGGTGGGAGCATATAATGATACAGCAACCTGTAATAATAAGAACGAAACAAGGTAAGGTTCCCGGTATTATTGCATCTACTTCTTCCTTTATGGGAAAAACTCCGGAGGAATTGAAGAAGTTTTCCACTAAAGATGTTATGTTTATAGATGTAGGAGCCAGGGATTATAAAGAGGCAGTTGAAGATTTCAGCATAAAACCCGGTGACCCTGTATATCCTGATGTGAAGTTTCGCCCTATGGCAAAGGGCAATGTTTTTACAGGCAAAGCTTTTGATAACAGGCTTGGTCTTGCAGGCATTATAGAAATAATAAGAAATCTTTCTTCACAGAAACACCCCAATACCGTTCTGACTGCCGCCACAGTTCAGGAGGAAATAGGTTCCCGCGGCGCCATAGCCGTTACAAATTTCTGCAAACCTGATATTGCCATTATACTTGAAGGACCTCCGGCAGACGATATACCGTTAAAGCCCAACCAGTCCCAGTGTATTCCCGGTAAAGGCCCTCATATCAGACGAATAGAGCCAGGCATGATTTCAAATGGCGGACTCTTCAGATTTATTGTCAATATAGCAGAAGAATTAAATATATCCCATCAGATAGCCATAAGTCAGACAGGTGCAACAGACGGCGCTATTATACATAGAGAATTTCATGGCATTCCATGTATTATGATGGGTATACCTGTAAGATATGCCCACGGCCATAACAGTATATTTTTCCTTGACGATTACATACAGACTGTTAAACTCTTAACGGAAGTTCTTCTCAGAATGAGCCCTGAAGTTCTGGAGAATATAAGGCAGAATCCTTACGGATAGGGAATAACAGTGAGCAGTGACCAGTAACCAGTGAATACTTAATTATAACCAGTTAATATAACTGGTATTTTGTAACTGGTAACCGGTCACTGATAACTGATAACTGTTAACTAACTGTTCACTGATAAAAGGTATTTTTATGATAAAACTTCATTTACTCGGTACGGGAGGCGGCCTTCTCTGTGCCGGTAGAAATCCTTCGTCGTACCTTCTGGAAACAGATGAAGGACATATACTTTTTGACTGCGGTGACGGAGTATCGTCAAAACTTGTAAACACCGGTTATGACTGGAGATTGTTGACGGCAATAGTAATATCGCACTGCCATGCAGATCATCTGGGAGGATTTCCTCTGTTAATACAGCAGATTCATCTTTCACGGAGAGAAAACCCTCTTTGTATTTACGGACCTCCGGAATTTATTGAACAGATTTATAAACATCTCGGAGTATATTATCTGTTCCCTTCTGCATTTTCCTTTGAGACTAAAATTTTTTCTATCTTTCATAAAGAAGCATTCATTATTAAAGAAGTGGAAATTTTTCCTGTTCTGACAAAACATCTTGAAAGGGCAAAAGCTAAAATTCCTGAAGGTTTTCCCAATAGAGGAGAAGCATTTGCTTTCAGGGTAAAGGCAGAACATAAAAAGATTTTTTATTCTTCCGATTTACAATCCTTTGAAGATATCCGCACATATCTGGAAGATTGTGATTATATTCTTATAGAAGTTACTCATATAAAGGCCGATACAGTAATTGAATGGGCAGAAAACCATCAAAAAACACAGATTACCGTAACACATATTTCTCCTGATTTTGACGTTGAAAACTTCAATTTTCTTCTGAAAAAAAAGGGGCTTACAAATATAAATATAGCAAAAGAGGGGACTTTTATTGGTTTCACCGTTAGATAAAGTAAAGAGTAAAGAAAGATTTACCTTCGAAGAAGGTCTGGAACTGTTTCATACAGATTTCGTTAAACTTGCCATTGCAGCAGATATGTTCAGAAGAGAAAAACATGGCCATGATTATGTCGGCTTTGTTATGGACAGGAATATTACTTTTACCAATGTCTGCATCGCTCAGTGCGATTTCTGTGCTTTCTGGAGACATGAAAACCAGGAACAGGCTTTTTTACTTTCCATTGAGGAAATACTCCATAGAGTGGGAGAACTTAAAAAACTTGGTGGTACACAGGTAATGCTTCAGGGAGGTCTTAACGATAAATGTGATCTTACCTTTTACAAACATATGCTGTCACATATAAAATCGTCCTATCCCGATATAACACTTCATTCTCTCTCACCTGCAGAGATTTTTTATCTCTCGAAAAAACATAGAATGACAGTAAAAGAAGTGCTTCTGGAATTAAAACAGGCAGGTCTTGACTCATTGCCGGGAGCAGCGGAAATTCTTTCAGACAGAGTAAGAAATATTGTAAGTCAGAGGAAACTGAAAACAGAGGACTGGCTGTCTGTTATGAGAGCCTGTGCTGAAGCAGGTATGCGTTCCACTGCCACTATGACCTTTGGTATGGTTGAAACAGAGAAAGAGAGAATTGAACATCTTCAGAATATAAGAAACCTTCAGGATGAAACAGGAGTTTTTCGAGCTTTCATTCCATGGACCTTTTCACCTGATAATACGAATATGTCTTACGTAAAAAAACTCGGTACGGAAGATTATTTAAGAATGGTTGCCATATCACGGCTATTTCTTGATAATATAGAACATATTCATGCCGGCTGGGTCACAGAAGGCCTTCCTGTTGCCTCTCTTGCTCTTTCTATGGGAGCAGATGATATGGGAGGTATTTTAATAGAAGAAGTAGTTGTGAAAGCCACAGGGATTTCTCACAGAGTTGATAAAGAAGCTCTTGTAAAATATATAAAAGAGGCAGGTAAAATTCCTGTACGACGAAATACTGCCTATGAGATTCTGGAAGTTATGGGGCGTGACGCGTAACGCGTAACGCGTGACGTGGGACAGGCACCCGGAGATTATAGACTTATGACTGATACGAAAGATATGTTTGCCTCTATAAGCAGGAGGTATGATTTACTTAACCATATACTTTCACTGGGATTTGATTTTTACTGGAGAAAATGTTTATTTAAACTTGCCTCTCCTTATCTCACGGGAGAAACTTCTTCCGTTCTGGATATTGCATCCGGTACAGGTGATGTGGCATTTACCTTTACAGAACTTGAAAAAGTAAAAATTTTTTCTTCCGATTTCTGTTTCGATATGCTCTCTATTGCAAAATCTAAAAGCAGAATATATAAAAAACCGGTTTTTTTTGTCTGTACAGACGGTGAAGCTCTGAATTTTAAAGATAAAAGCTTTAATGTAGTAACAAATGCTTTCGCATTGAGAAATATTCAGAATTTGAATAAGTCTTTTTCTGAAATGAAAAGGGTTTTAAAGCCGGGAGGAATATGCCTGAGCCTTGAGTTTACAAGACCGAATAATATATTTATAAAACCATTTTTTTTACTTT
>DAIOEN010000418.1:0-3868 GCA_036746235.1 Vulcanimicrobiota bacterium
CCCCTATTCTAGTTATATCACAAAAATATAAATAAGTAAATAAAGTGAATTTTTTCAAATATTCCATTTGATGCTGTTTTTACTTATAATTTTATCTGTCTTCCCGGAGGAAGTACAAGGATTACAGGCATCTCAAACATAGTCAAACCTTCTCTTACAAATTTTTCGAAAGAAATATTTTCCGTAGTACTGCATGTCTCGTCTCCGCAGTCAACATTCGTTGTGGCACACCCTTGAGAGTATTCGGTATAACTTCTGAGTGTATCCCAGTATTTTCCTTCTTCTTTATTATATTCCAGAGCAAGTACATGATATGGGTCAGATTTTCCATGCTCATCATAATACTGAACTTTTTTCAGGCCTCCGTCAGGCCAGAAGGTTGCAAAGGTATGAGCGCGGGGATTATTCATTTCCTCTTCCGTAGCAGGGCGGCAATTACCGGGGAGGAATTTGATGCCTTTCGGTAAATTCATAAATATTTACTCCTTTTCTGTTTATCGGTATAACTGAGAACATTATATTTAAAAATTGCAGGAATTTCAATATGATGATGGTTTCTATGACTGTTCTTACGGCACATGCCCGGAAGGACATAAAAGAATGATAGATGATTGATTTTTTTATATACGGGAATATTTCAGGATACTTTTCGACTGACTTATTGAAAAGAATTTTTCAATGAGGAGGCATATTATGAAGAGTATAATGAAAAAGATTGCCAATACGGATATTTTCGTCGTTATCTTTCTGTTTTTTATAATGGCCCTTATTATTATTAAATTACCTGTCCATATAATGGACACTCTTCTTGTATTAATTACCTCTATATCCATTGTATTCTTTATACTTTCACTATTCATCAAGAATCCTCTTGATTGTCCGATTTTACCGACTGTTATACTGTTAGTTACCCTTATGAGAAGTACTTTAAATATAGCAGCCATGCGTCTTATATTACTGGACGGCCACAGAGGCGTTGAAGGTGTGGGCCATATTATTACCATGGCCGGAAAGATGATAGTCGGAGGAAATGTGATAGCAGGTTTTATAGTTCTTTCTATTATTACTGCTGTGAATTTTCTTTTTATTACCGCTACTATAGAGAGAATTTATCAGATAGGAGCCAGATTTATTATTGATGCAACTCCTTCCAGAGGCTATATGGCATATGAACTGACAAACGGACTTTTAGACCAGGAAACGGCAAGATTAAAAAGAAAACAGGTCGAGAGAGAATCAGATTTTTACGGAGCTATGGAGGGTACAGGCAAGTTTATAAAAGCCGAGGCTCTCTTACTTGTTTTTATAACATTGACAGGTATTGTCGGAGGTATGATAATAGGTATGCTTCGTTATGGTATGACCTCAATAGAAGCCGTTAATCTTTACACGTCTCTGTCAGTGGGAAACGGTTTTTTGCTCACCTTTTCCGCTTTTCTTATGTCTACAGCCACAGGCCTTATTACAGGCAGAGCAGCATCTGATTCCAATCTCGGTTTTGATATAATAAGACATATTGCCGGAAACCCTGAAACTCTTCTTGTATCGGGAAGCATTATGTTTGTTCTTTATGAACTTATGGTAACAAAAATTATTAATTTCCCTTCCTTCCCTTTTCTGTTTCTTGCCATAATAAGCAAGATATTATGGTGGGTAATCAGGAAATATCATAAAGAAATAGAAGATACGATAGAAGAAGCAGAAGATAATAAGAAAAAAGAAGAAAAAAAAGATGTTCTAATAGAGCCGCCTGCAGAGATGATTTCCATGGAAATCGGGAGAAAGCTCCTTCCTTTTATCGATCCGAACTATGATGCTCTTCTTCTGGCTTCTATCAATTCCATGAGGAGATTTATTGCTCTGGAAACAGGCGTAACTGTTCCCTCTATCCGTTTAAGAGATAACCTGTCCATTTCTCCGGAAAGTTATATAATTAAAATAAAAGGCATAGAAATGGCCTCAGGAAAAGTTTTGCCTGATAAATATCTTGCTCTGGGTCATGAAAAAGTTCTTTCTCTTATAAAAGGCATACATGTTGAAGAGCCTGTTTATAATATGCCTGCTCTCTGGATTGCCCGTGAAGACAGAGAATATTCCTCATCTCTCGGCTGTCTTGTTATTGATCCTGTAAAGGTTATAATATCTCACATGACAGATACAATAAAAAAGTTCTCTTATTCTTTTATTGACCGGAATTCTGTGGTAATGCTTCTGGAAGAATTAAAGAAAAGCCATCCTGCAGTAGTAAAAGACGTATACCCCGATGTTCTTACTATAAATGAAATAGAGGCAGTTTTTAAAAATCTTGCAAAAGAACATGTTTCTATAAGGGATAGTGTAACAATATTTGAAGCAATGGGAGATTATGCACAAATTACAAAAGATCCAGATGTGCTTACAGAGTATGTGCGCCAGGGATTATGCAGGCAGATATGCAGACAATATGGCGGTATTGAAGGAAAAATAAAAGCTTTAACCATCGAGCCCGATACGGAAAAAACTATAGAAAACAGTGTGGTAAGAACAGAGACAGCTTCCTTTATAAATATTGATATAGAATTCGGCCAGAATTTTATTTCTCAGATAGCAGAAGAAGTGGCCGGTCTGAAAGAAAAAGGAATTCAGCCTCTTATTATCACTTCTCCTTCTATAAGGGCTTATGTAAAAAGATTGACTCATAAAGCCTGTCCCGACCTGGCAGTTATTTCCTATAATGAGCTTGCTCCGGGAGCAGATGTGATAGCCATTGGTATGGTTAAGGCTGTATTTTAACCCGGTTTGACCTGCTTCCTGATTACCGGGCAAAATAATATCTAATTTATGTTTATGTAAATAATTCTTTAGCTATAAATGTCCCTATTTTACCGCAGAGAATAGAACCTATTGCCGCTCCTGTTGCTGCTCCGATAATCCCCTGTAATTTATAACCAATTATAGTTCCTGCAAAAAGTCCTCCCACATATCCTCCCCCTACTAAAGCCCCTCCTCCTATAAGAGCTGAGCAGCCTTTTACATAGGCCTGTGATTCAGAATTAGCAGTCTGAATGGAAAGAGGCTTTAAGAATGCTTCAGAATTACTTTCTTTTGAACCGAGTAATACCATATCATTTTGTTTAATAGCATTTTTTTCATTTGTCCATTTTTTATCTGTTTTCGGTATTGTCATAGAAGGTAGATTATTAACTTTCATAATTGCTTCTCCTTATTATAATAGTATTTTATAATCCAATTATAAAACACATAAAATAGATTTACTACAGTTAAATGTTAACTTTTTGTAAAAAATATAATGGTAAATTTACTATTTTATGATAGAATAAATATTTATAAATAACCTGAACTGGAACTTTGCAATTCCGTAGAAAGCCTCTGAATGAATCTGCGTAATTGAGTTTTCTGATAATCCAGGAATGTGAAGATAACAGGAATAGATTGATTGAAATTTTATTTTATAAAAATATTATTTGATTGGAGCTGTATCTATTATTGAAAAATAAAATCTGTCTTTCCACAGGTGACAATGAAATTATTTCGCATTTGAAAAAATACGAAGAAGGAGCCGACTTAATTGAAATACGTGCTGATTATATTAAAGATTTTAACGAAGGATATCTTTCCGAATTACTCTGCCGGAGGACAAAACCTTTAATACTTACTGTCAGAAAGTCAGATGAAGGCGGTTTCTTTAAAGGTTCTCTCGAAGAAAGGCAGAGACTTTTTATAAAAGCAATAGAACTCGGTGTCGATTATATTGATATTGAATTTTCCTGTGGCTGTGACTTGATTTCTCACCTGGTAGCAGCTAAAGGAAGCACTAAAATAATCTGTTCATCCCATAATTTTAAAAATACTCCTCCCTTAAGAGAAT
>DAIOEN010000419.1:0-3197 GCA_036746235.1 Vulcanimicrobiota bacterium
TTTAATTCTATATAAAAAACTAATTTTTCTTCTCCAGAGCCTGCCAGGCAGAAGCCTTTTACGGGTACCCTTTTACCTGTTACGGTACTAAGTAATAGCAATATGTTTCGCTTTGAAATAAAAAATCTCCTTTAAACAGATAAAAATTATTATATAGTCCACCATGTTAAAATTTTCCGTTTTCTTCTATGAAATTCATAGAAAAATATAAATTTTATAAGTAATTAAATCATATTTTAATTTTTTTTGAGAGCACTATTAGGTTCTTATTAAAATTTAAATAAAGCTTAATACGTAATTGGTTATATTTCTATGTATTTTGCATTACACTTTACAAGGTTATTAATTATAGAAGGTTTTAAAAAACAAATGAAGAATACTGGCTTTGTCACATTAGAAATTTACTGATTTGAGCATTAAGATAACAAAACCTTTCTCCCGTGACGTGTCACGAGAGTATATATTATTATTTATGCTCACCACAACCTAAAAATTAGATGGATATTTTTTTAATTTTATACTGGTTTGAATTCTGTAATTCTTAAAAGATCAATGATTAAGGAGTGAGTAAAATCAAATGTTTTCAATCAAAAGAAACTTCGGGAATTTTTCTATTTCTAAAATTTTAATAATAACATTAATATCTTTATTACTAATACAACCCTGCCAGGTATACCCTATGACATCCCCTCTGTGGGACAGGGAATTCGATAAAGATATAGACTGGTTGGTTCAGACAGATTTTGATGTATTAATAGTGGGAAGCAATAAAAAACTCTATGCTCTTTCCGAAAGAAGAGGAGAAGCGATCTGGTCGTTAGAAAGCGGGCCGGACATTAATAGAAATGATGTTGTAATTATTGACGGAACAGATATTCTTCTTGTAAACAGGGAGATAGAAAAAGACAGGAAATATAAACTGGAAGCCTATGAAATTCTCACAGGAAAAAAGCTATGGGAAAATAATAATATAAAAGGTAAAACTATTGAAATTTTACCAGTACTTGAAAGATGGTCATTTCTTTATCTCATAGATAGTGATAGTGGTGACAGAGTTCGTCCCCATATATATAATATAAACATATTCAAAGGCAAGATTAACTGGGAATCAGAATTTAACAGTTCATTTAACGGGACAAAATCCTCAGGGGTTTTAATTTTCGGCAATAAATATGATGTAAGTGGTTTTTATCCCCCTGTTTTCATAGATGATGAAATATACTTTTTTTATGATGGTCTCAGAAAATTTTCCTACAAAACAGGAAAACAATTATGGTATACCACATACACAGTTAATAAAGACGAAACCTTTGTAAGAACCGATGGTGATGCCATAATTACCGATAAAACCATATACACCTCCGGCTCAGGTATAGTAAGAGCCATAAATCGTAAAGATGGAAGTGTTCTCTGGGCTTCGGAAAATTTTGGTCTTGTTCCTCTTATGTATTACGATAACGGAAAGATATTCGGGCAAATAGGAGGAACCTTTCTTAAATGCAATCTTAATGATATAAAAAATGTAGCTCCTGTAGGAGTATTTGCTTTAGATGCAAAAACAGGTACAACTGCATGGAAATTTTACAACTGTCAGGAGCCTATAACCAATATAGTTCCGGTTAAGGATAAAATCCTCTTTTCAGATAAAATATCCTTAATAGCTATTGACAAAAAAACAGGTAAAGATGTATACAAAACAACTATAGATTTCGAAAATCCCGTTATTACAGTAGCCTATGAAAAAGAAAAAAAAGTATTTGTTCAATCAGGGCAGAAAGTTGGCTGCTATGATCTGAACAGCGGACATAAAATCTGGCTGACAGGCTTTAAGGAACAGAAGCCGGGATTTCTTGATATGCTTCCTAACAGAATTTTAATAAGAGCAGCTATAGCTTTATGCACAGGAGGTCTTGCCCTGCCATTAATGCTTGGCTATTCAGCATATGATATAAACAGAAGCATGAATAGAAATGCAGCAGAAGACAGATTATATCGACAGACGCAGAAAGAAAAAACCTTCTGGGCAGGCTCAAATGCTTTTAGAAATACTCCGGGATTTTCTCAGTCTGTTAAGATCAGAAAGGAACGTATGCAACTCCTGACGAAACAAAAAAATATATATTTTTATGTTTATGGAGAAGATGAACAGAATTCCGATATACAGGGAGTGGGCACCATAAATATAGAGAACGGAAATATGGATTCTAAAATAGACCTGGATAATGATAAACCAGCTTATTTTTATGACAGAATATATAAACTGTTATTCTATACAGACGGGGATAAAATATCAGCCTATAGAACTTAATATAACACTATCAAATATATTCATAAATTATTTCCCTTTAATGAAGGGTTTTTATGATTCAAAACGAAGATAATATCGTTCTTCATACACATATATATAAATTATCCTTGAAATTATATAATTAAGGGAGATAAGTATGTCTGGACTCAGTGAAGATAAAAAATTAGATTTTGTTCAAGATCCTGATATAGCGGCTTTACTTGATGGCTCTGTCACTCATGACTCTATAATGGAACAAATAAATAGCTTTTACAATGATGAAAAAATAGAAGAAGGCATATTATTACATAAAAAATTAGGAGAATTTTATAGAATAAATAAAGAGCCGGAGAGGGCACTTGAAATTTATAATAAAATTATAGAGCATAAACAGGATGCTCAGGCTCTTTTCAGCATAGCCGCTATTTACAAAGACTTAAATAATAAAGACAATGCTATTGAATTTTATAGAAAAGTTCTGAGAGTGGAAGAGTCACACAAGGAAGCTTTAAGAGAGTTCGCAGAGCTTAATTTCGAAATAAAAAAATATGATGCTGCAATAATGGCTCTCAGACAACTGGTTAAAATAGAACCGGACAATATAAACGTTATAGAAAAAATAGCCTTTATATCAGAAATGATGGGTAGCACAAGAGGTGCTCTGGCAAATTACATTAAAGCCGCTGAATGCGCCAGAGAGAAAAAACTTTATAGCAAAGCTGAAGAACTGCTGAATAAAGTCTTGAGCATCAAGCCAGCACATAAAGAAGCACAGAATGAATTAAAAATTATTCAAGAATTAATAATAGAAGAACAAAACAGGCCTCAATATCAGGAAGAAACTGAAGAAGAAATTCAGGAAGAAACTGAAGAAGAAATTCAGGAAGAAACTGAAGAAGAAATTCAGGAA
>DAIOEN010000419.1:3297-3850 GCA_036746235.1 Vulcanimicrobiota bacterium
GAAACTCAAGAAATTCAGGAAGAAACTCAAGAAATTCAGGAAGAAACTCAAGAAACTCAAGATTTTGAATATAGGAACGATTTAATATATTTAAATTTGATAGAGAATTTAACAAATAAGGATTTATCCTCTTTAACCTCTGTTATTTTATTTAATAGAGCAAAAATGGACAAAAGATTTTTTGAATTATTTGACTGTGAACTTGAATATGCCATTAAACAGGATGATAAAAAGCTTATCGACGATCTATCTTATTTAGATAGTATTATGAATAATTTACAGATTCGTAAAAACATGAGTCCACCTTATGTACCGGAGCCGGGTGAACTGGAGGAACTTGAAAAGAAAACTCTGAAATTATCACAGGAAAAGAAACTGGAAGAAGAAGAACTTCAGAAAAAACTGGAAGAAGAAGAACTTCAGAAGAAACTCGAAGAAGAAGAATTCAAAAAACTCGAAGAAGAAGAACTTCAGAAGAAACTCGAAGAAGAAGAATTCAAAAAACTCGAAGAAGAAGAACTTCAGAAAAAACTCGAAGAAGAAGAACTTCAGA
>DAIOEN010000420.1:0-3831 GCA_036746235.1 Vulcanimicrobiota bacterium
TAGAAAATGAAAGGTTTGTTGTTATGGAAATATCCAGAATAATTTATGATCAGATCTTAAAATCTGAATATAAGGCACTGGCTCTTAAAAAATCTTTAGAGACTGAATTTGTTAAAAGTCAATTAAGCAATGATACTTCTGTTGCACCGTCTCTCCCGTTAATCATAAAAGAGAAACAGTATAAAGAATTAAAGAAAACTTCTGAAATGTTATTTACTATTATGGATAAAACCATAGGATTGGTAATCGATAACCAGAGTACAGGGACATATATAAGAACATACAGGTCTCTCTGGGATGTTATAAAAAAAGAAGACACCTTTAATTCCAATAATATAATATTTGCCAGAATAAGTGGAGTATATGATAAAAATGATACTATAAGGTATTTTGAGTTTACTTCCGAACCTTCCGATTTGTTACTTGCAGAAGAGCTTCTGGAAATATACGGTAATATTCAGGAAGTATGGGAAAGTCTCAGAGAGATTAATTTTTCTTTTTTTAATAAATCATGGAAGAGTTTTGCCAGATTTCTTCAGACATGTAATAAAAAAATCGATTTTAATAAAAAGAAAGATGTTATAGCAATTATTTCTTTTCAGGAAAACTATGGAGATAGAATATATTATAAATATTTGAAAAATAATGGCTTTAATGTATGTAAGGCAAAGCCTGATGAATTCATTTTTAATGGAACAGAGCTTACATATCGTGATTTGAAGATTAAACTTATTATCTTTCCTCAGCCTGTAAAGAATATTACTTATTTCAATACCGATTTGAAACCTGTTATAGATGCGTTTACAGGAGGTAAGGTTTTTATAATTGATGCATTCAGATCTCTTCTGGCTACTGAAAAATCCCTTTTTGCTTTAATTTCAGACAGAAAAAATTACTCTTTCTATAATGATAGAGAAGTAAAATTTATAAAAAAACATATTCCATGGACAAGAATTATAAGACATGAATGTACAACTGATATAGAAGGAAATGAAGTTGACTTAATAGATTATATAATTGCCAGTCAGGACAGGCTTGTTTTAAAAAAATCCAGTGATATTACGGGCGATCACCTGGGGCCTGCCTGTGATATGAATCCTATGGACTGGAAAACTCTTGTATCCTGGATTTTATCCTCTAAAGAACTCTGGGTTGCACAGGAAAAAATTGAATTTAATTCTTCTGAAAGATATGTTATTGGTGAAGACACTTTAAAATTAAAGAAAATTTTCTGGTGTGTACATCCTTATATATTCAACGGTAAATTTCAGACATGTTACGGGAAAACATCTGATGAGCCTGTCGTTAATGCAGATGCAACAGAAACGTTAGTCGGATTTATATGAAGGGAGGACTTAAAATGAGTAAAACCGATAAAAAGAAACCTGTAAAAAAAACCTGTTCCGGTGAAAAGCATGAAGGCAGAAAAAAATTATGGGAAATGATTGAAGATACCTATCTTGCTTCAGATATTGAATCATTACAGAAATCTTTTGCGAATCATCTTGAATATTCTCAGGCCAAGACCAGATACAGTGCCACAGATTTTGACTGTTATAAGAGTCTCGCCTATTCCATAAGAGACAGGTTGATGGAAAAATGGAACGATACTCAGGAAGCTTATTATAACAGTAACGGGAAAAGAGTTTATTATCTGTCTATGGAATTCCTTATGGGAAGGGCTCTCTGTAATAATCTGATAAATCTTGGTATTAAAGATGACTGTTATGAAGCTCTCTGTGAACTGGGATATAATCTGGAAGAGCTCAGAGAGCTTGAACCTGATGCAGGACTCGGTAACGGAGGCCTCGGACGTCTTGCCGCATGTTTTCTTGATTCTATGGCTACCCTCCAGTTGCCGGGATGTGGTTATGGTATAAGATATGAATATGGTATATTCGAACAGAAGATAGAACATGGATTCCAGATAGAAAGGCCTGATAACTGGCTTCGCTTCGGTAATCCCTGGGAGATTGTCAGGCCTGAATATACTTACAATATAGAATTTTACGGCACAGTAAATGAAGTGGGTGAATGGGTAAATACCAATAAAGTACTTGCAATTGCCTATGATACTCCTATAACAGGATATAAGAATGATACGGTAAACAACCTGAGGCTCTGGTCTTCAAAAGCTACTGAAGAATTTGCTCTTGAGTGTTTTAATAAAGGTGATTATATAAAAGCTGTACAGGAAAAAATAACGACTGAGAACATCTCCAAAGTTCTCTATCCGAAAGATGATATAGTGCCGGGGAAAGAACTGAGACTGAAGCAGGAATATTTCTTTGTTTCTGCAACATTGCAGGATATATTGAGACGGTACAGGGTAAATAATAAAGATTTCGACGATTTTTCTTCCAGATCTGCCATCCAATTAAATGACACCCACCCTGCCATAGCCATACCGGAATTCATGAGGTTACTTGTAGATAAAGAAGGAATGCCATGGGATAAGGCCTGGGATTTATGTGTAAAAACCTTTGCCTATACAAACCATACCATTTTACCTGAAGCACTGGAAAAATGGCCTGTTGAACTGCTGGGAAAACTTCTTCCGAGACATCTTCAGATAATCTATGAGATAAACAGAAGATTCCTTGAGAAAATAAAGGAACTTTATCCTGGAGACACAGACAGATTGACGAGAATGTCTATTATTGAAGAAACTCCTGTTAAATCTGTGAGAATGGCCTATCTCGCCATAGTAGGGAGCCATTCCATAAACGGTGTTGCTGCACTTCATACAGAGATAATAAAAGATAAACTTTTCAGGGATTTCTATGACATATGGCCTGAAAAGTTTAATAATAAGACAAACGGCATAACTCAGAGGAGATGGTTGAAACTCTGTAATGTAAGACTTTCTGATTTGATTTCAAAACATATCGGTGAAGGATGGGTTACAGATTTATATGAACTAAAAAAACTTATGCCCCTTGCTGAGGATAAGAAATTCAGGGCAGAATGGAAAAAAGTAAAGGAAGAAAATAAAAAAGACCTTGCAGAATATATAAAGAAACATAATGGTATTGACATAAATATTAATTCTATTTTTGACTGTCAGATTAAACGGCTCCATGAGTATAAGAGGCAGCTTTTAAATGTTCTTCATATAATTACATTATATAATAGAATAAAGTCGATTTTATCGCCTGCTGATTTTGTTCCCAGAACCTTTATATTCGGTGCAAAAGCTGCTCCCGGATATTATATGGCAAAGCTTATTATTAAACTCATAAACTCTGTGGCACAGGTAGTAAACAATGATCCCGATGTGGGTGATAAAATTAAAGTGGTATTCCTTGAAAATTATGGAGTATCACTGGCTGAAAAAATATTCCCTGCATCAGACCTTTCGGAACAGATTTCTACTGCCGGTATGGAAGCATCGGGGACAGGTAACATGAAATTTGCTCTGAACGGCGCTCTTACAATAGGGACTCTTGATGGTGCCAATGTGGAAATAAAAGAAGAAGTAGGGGCGGAAAATATCTTTATATTCGGCTTAAAAACCGAAGAAGTAAATAATCTCAGAGATACATATAAACCTGCAGATTATTATAACGGTAACAGTGAGTTAAAACAGGTAATAGATATGATTGGAGGAGGTTATTTTAACCCGGAAAACAGAGAGCTTTTTAAACCAATAGTGGAAGATCTTCTCTGGAAAGATTATTTTATGGTACTTGCCGATTATGCTTCCTATGTAGAATGTCAGGAACAGGTGAGCCTTACCTTTAAAAATCAGGAAGAATGGACGGAAAAATCTATTATAAATACTGCCTGTACCGGTAAATTTTCAAGTGACAGAACTATAAAGGAATATGC
>DAIOEN010000421.1:0-3817 GCA_036746235.1 Vulcanimicrobiota bacterium
TGGCAATAAAATCACTTTTTGCTATACTTGCACTTTCTGCTATATTTCTTGCTATAACCAGTTCTCTTTCTATTTTTTTTCTTTCTTCTATATTATTCTTCAATTCCCTGTTAAGTACTGCAAGCTGAATGGTTCTGTCTATAACTCTGTCTTCCAGTTCTTCATTGATTTTTTTACTTTCTCTTTCCATATTTTTACGGTCCGTAATATCAACAGAAATAGCATGATAACCTTTTATTAAAGTTCCGTCTTCATTATAAAATGGTATTGTTTTTGTTTCCAGTTCAATTACAGAGCCGTTTCTATGTTGCATGACAGCTTCCGATGGAAATAATCCTGGAACTTCTGTTTTCTCATAATTTCCGCCCATAAAATCAAAGGCTTTTTTCCCAAGTATTTCTTCCGGTTCATAACCCAGAATATTTCTGACCCTGGAATTTGAATAAGTAAAAAATCCGTCTTTATCATATTCCCATATCCAGTTACTGGTATTTTCAACGATATTTCTAAATCTTTCTTCTGCTTCTTTTAATTTTTTTCTCTCTTCCGTTATTTTCAATGCCCTCTTAACAGCAGGCACAAGTCTTTTAATTGAATTTTTCAGAATATAATCAACTGCACCATAATGAAGTGTTTCCACTGCAAATTCTTCTCCGAATTTATCTGTTATAAATATAACAGGTATGTGGGGACATTTTTCCGTAGCAATTCTGAGGGCAGACATTCCGTCAAAACAAGGTATTCTGTAATCAGTAAAGATAATATCAAAATTATTTTTTTCAATAGCACAGGTAAAAGTCTGTTCATTATCCACAAGGATTATTTCCGATAGAATTCCTCCTTCGGAAAGGATTGATTGAATCTGTAAAGAATCCAGATGAGAGTCTACAAGATACAGAAGCTGGAGCGGTTTCATAGTTTCCTCCGTAACATCTCTCCTATAGAGTTGAGCATTAATATTCTCTGCAATATATAATTCTTTAATTTTTCTTGAAAATCCTTCAAGTGTGGAAAGATGAATTGATATTTTCCCGAACCTGTGATAATATAACAGTTACTGAGGTGAGCATAAATAATAAATGCTCTCGCGCGTAAAGCGTGACGCGTGACGGGAGGAAAATTTTTATTATATGCTTATGGTCAGCTCAGTAACATACAATATCAATAGAATTACCTGCCAGAGGAGATGGTAAAAGTGGCAATAAGAACTGACTGGAATAAAATTTTTGAAGAAATTAAATATAATTATTCTGCCAGAATAACGACTGGTTCAGGAGGATGGCCCGGGTTCGCCGGGAAATATAAAAACAGAGAATTTAATATTTGCCCTTCATCAGGAGAACTTACCTTCCATATTTCTCTGAAATCGGATTTTGAACTTGGCCTTACAAACGAAAGTATCTTTACAGTCATGTTGAAAGGATTTCAGCAGGATATTCAAATAGGAGCGGAAGACTTTGACAGTCGCTATCTCATAAAAGGAGGCCCTGAAGAAAAAGTTATAGATTTTCTGTCATATGACAGGGTAAGAGGAGCCATAAGATGTTTTGAACCGATAAAATCGTTCCATCTATGCCATTCATACCTTGAAATAACAAGAAAAATGGAAAGAAACGAACTGTTTACAATAGATAAAATGGATTTCATTCTTGAAAGGTTCCTCTTTCTGGCAGACGGAATAGAAAATCATGAAATAATAGAAGAAGATGATGAAGAAGATTAAAGTTTTACTCAGAGGCGGAGGCGACCTTGCTACAGGTGTCGCTCACAGACTATTCAAATCAGGGATGAACGTAGTAATTACAGAACTTGAAAAACCTCTGGTTATAAGAAGAACAGTAGCTTTTACCTCTGCCGTCTATGACGGAGAAATTACAATAGAAGGGGTAAATTGAAAAAAATATAGGTGACAGAATATCTGAAGGTGAATTAATAGGACAGGTAAATAATGTAGAGGTTCACGCACTGCTTTCAGGAGTTTTAAGAGGCCTTATAAAAACCGGCCTCTATGTTACGAAAAATCTTAAAATAGTTGATATAGACCCGAGAGCGAAAAAAGAATATATTAACACAATTTCTGATAAAGCACGTTCGCTCGGAGGCAGTGTTCTCCAGGCTATAATGGAGGAATTTGCCGGCAGATTTAATTTTCAGTGAACAAAATGTTCACTCTTTTTCCACCATCCCGTTGAAAAGAGAACTATTACGAAAGTTCCCTTTAAAAAAGCACTTATAGTTATGGCCCACCAGATGCCTTCCACTCCCATGTTACATTTGAAAGTAAGAAAATAGGCAAGAGGTATTCTGCCAATGGTAAGGGGAATATAAATTAACGTTGGAGGAAGGGTATTTCCGAGGCCTGTAAAAACACCCTGAAATACTATTTCAAAGCCCAGAAATATTTCACAGAATCCTATAATCCTCATATATTTCACTCCTTCAAGGAGCACTGTTTTATCATCTGTCATAAGGGTGATAAAAGGATGGGGATATATGATAAATATGAGTGATACAGGCACAAGGACGCATGTTACATAAAAGATATTTGCCCATGCCGATTCTATTGCTTTTTTCATATCTTTTATGCCTGTATACTGGCCGGTCATGGTGGCAGCAGATACTGCAAAACCTGTACATATGAAATATGCCACTCCTTCCACCCTGTGACATATATTCAGAGCACAGAGGGCAGGAATATTACCGGTCATGGTTATAAATTTCGTAAGGAAAGGAAAAACCATACAGAATATAAAATTTCCTGTTGCCACAGGAATGCCTACCTTCATTATCTCAAGAGATTCTCTTAAAGTAAAATCTTTCATGGAAAAAACAGATGGGAGAAAATCCTTTTTTACAAGAAGAATTACCCTTATTACTATCCCGAAAGCCTGTGCTATGATGGTTGAAAGTGCGGCGCCTCCGACTCCCATTCCGGGTATGAAACCATAGCCGAGAATCAGTAAAGGTGCAAGGACTATATTGAACAAAATGGTTATTCCGTTTGTCCAGAAGGTTGTTTTAGTATCGCCATGAGCATTAAAAATCGTTCCTGTAGTAATGAAAAGAAAAGATATGACAAAATAAATATTCATAAAGTAGAAATATTCTTCAGTCGCTTCAAGTATGGAGTCTGTAAGCCCCATCTTTAAGAATATGGGATGATATAAATAATTCATAATAACCGTTATGATGATTCCGGCAACAACTGACAGTATGAGGCCTTCCATGGCAATCCTCCGGTATCCTTTCCTGTCTTTTGCACCTGCATATTGAGCAACAAAGGAATTTACTCCTCCTGAGACAATATTCATGAGTGCATAGAGGGCCCATGTTATAAAGGAAGCTGCGCCGACTGCGGCAAAGACCTCACTGTTACGGAGCAGTCCGAGCCAGAAAGCATCGATAAATTCAAAGATAATCTGGCATGTATATGTGAGTATGGCCGGTATGGCAAGTTTTTTTATGGCTGTGCTGTAAGGCAGACCTGTTATGTTCTGGCTGGACATTTTTTTTCCTTTATGATATTATCGTGAGTCGTGAGTAGTGAATAGTGAGTGGAAGATTGTCTACACTATTCATTCCTTCTTAATTATAAATTGTTATTATAACAGTAAATAAACCTCCTGTCCTGTAATATTTATCACAGTTTCTTATAGAGAGGTATCTTTATGATTAAAATAAAACCTGCTTTACCTGAACATTCGGAAGAAGTTTCTTTTCTGATTAACGCTTTATTTAAAGAGATAGGC
The DNA here is from genome assembly GCA_036746235.1 of Vulcanimicrobiota bacterium. Classification (GTDB taxonomy): domain Bacteria; phylum Vulcanimicrobiota; class SpSt-956; order SpSt-956; family JAKJGF01; genus CALARM01. The sequence continues at coordinate 3,750 of DAIOEN010000421.1, forward strand.
CACATTATGCCTAATTTTGACGAAAAACATATAAATAATTTATATAAAGATCTTTTGAATAAAATTAA
>DAIOEN010000422.1:0-3816 GCA_036746235.1 Vulcanimicrobiota bacterium
CTTGTTTATATTTTAAGCGGTTTTGATGTAGGTTCTCCTCAGACTGTGCCGGGACGTATCTTTTCCATACTCATACTCATGGCAAGTATTGGTATGCTCGGTATGATTATAGGTCAGGTTACGAGTATTCTGTTACAAAGAAGGGATGTAAAAATGCCAAAAGATATCAGTAAACACATAGTAATATGTAACTGGAATGAAAAGGGTGAAAAGATAATAGAAGAGATACATTCACCACTTGCAGGGCCTCAGATTGATATTATTGTGATTTCAAATCCGAGACCGAAAAATGAAGAAGAACTGCGAAATAATTTCCCTAAAGAGTACAGTAATGTGGAATTCAGGGAAGGTAATCCAATTCTTCATGAAACTCTGAAAAGAGCCAATACTCATATGGCAAGATCGGTAATTATCCTTGCAGGTTCGACTCAGGAACCGGATCCTGAATCTGCTCTTACCGCTCTTGTTATAAATACTTTATGGAAAAACAGAATAGAAGAAGAAGTAAATAAAAGGGTGACCCCTTCTGTGTCAAGGGATGAAGTCAGGGAGAAAATAGAGGAAGAAGAAGATTTTAAGAAACCCAGAATTATCGTGGAGGTTCTAGAACACAGGAAAATGCAACATCTCCGCGATGCAGGAGCAGATGATGTAATATGTGCTGCAGATTATGCAATAGGCATACTTGCACAGTCTGCTTTAAATGAAAAACTGTCTGATGTTTATCATGATTTACTTACCTACAGGGAACATACCACTGAAATTTATATAGTGGTTAATCCTGACGTATCCAGGTGGCTTGAAGGTAAAACCTTTATAGAGGTTTCTAAATTTTTACTGGAAAAGAGATGTGCTGTGAACCCTGCCATACCTATCGGTTATCGAAGAGGTAAAGAAATTTTTGTGAATCCGAAAGAGGATGTTAAATTGACAGCCCGTGATTGTCTTATTGTAATGGCCTATGAGCTTCCTGATTTATTAAAGCTGATAAATAAATAGTATGTCATAAAAAGATATATGTAATTTTCCCGTTATGCATTACGCGTTATGATTAATAGTGGCAAAGGAATACGTTATGATTAATAAAAATATTATAATATGTAACTGGAACGAAAAAGGAGAAAAGATTGTTACAGAACTTCATTCTCCTCTTGCAGCTCCTGAGACAGGGATTATAGTGATTGCAAAACCAAGACCTGCCAATGAAGAAGAACTGAGGCATAATTATCAGAGAGAATACAGTAATGTAGAATTCAGAGAAGGTTCTCCTGTAAATTATAATACCCTTGAAGGAGCAAATATTTGTAAGGCAAAAGCAGTCATTGTACTTTCAAACGACAGCCTTTCAAATGGCGATGCAGAAGCAGGCCTTATTGTGCTTGCCATAAATACCCTCTGGAAAAAAAGAATAGATGAAGAAATTAATAAGAGGATAAAAACGTCAGGTCTTCATAAAGATGAATTGAGAGAAAAAATAATTCTGGACGAGCATTTCGTAAAGCCCCGTATTATTGTTGAGGTTATGGAGCATGGAAAAATGGATCATCTTAAAGATGCAGGAGCAGATGATGTGATATGTGCCGCAGATTATGCCATAGGAATACTTGCTCAGTCTGCTTTAAATGAAAAACTTTCCGATGTATACCATGATCTTCTTACATATTCTCCCGGCACAAATGAGATATATATTTTAAATGAACCTTTTCTGTCCGAATGGATAGACGGTAAAACTTTTAGAGAAGTTTCTCTCTTCTTTCTGGAACATAGATTTAATGTTAATCCTGCCATACCGGTAGGACTCAGAAGACATGGAAAGGCAATTATAAATCCTAAGGAAGACATAAAATGCACAAAAGACGATGCTCTTATTGTACTTGCCTATGATATTCCCGATCTTGTTAAGATAATTTCTGAGAAATAGAATTTTTTATATCATGTTACCTCTTTTTTACTCCTTATTTATAGTTACTCCTGTTATAGTGTATTTCATCAGTTATTAGAAAATCGTGAAGGGTGAAGAGTGAAGGTTGAAGCGAGTAATAGCTTTCCATTCTTTGTTGTGACTATCCGGTCATGGCAGTTAGAGTGAAAAGTGAAAAGAATAAGACATTCGGGCAACTCTGATAACTGGTTACTGATAACTGTTCACTGTACAGGAGGGATATTATGCAAAAGGTACTTACCGTAAAAGATTTACCGCCTGATGAAAGGCCGGCAGAAAGACTTTGGAAATCAGGCCCCGATGTTCTGAAAACATCGGAATTGATAGCAATAATAATAAAACATGGAACTCATGAGAGGACAGCCATTCAGGCAGCAGAAGATTTATTGAATAAATTTTCCGGCAATTTAAGCCGTATTGCCGGGGCAACTCTTCGGGAACTTTCCAGTGGTATTTACGGCATTGGCCGTGCAAGAGCGGCACAACTTATGGCTTCTTTCGAGCTGGGAAAAAGAATCGCTTCCTATTCTGACGTTGAAAAACCTTCTATTCACACACCTTCTGATGTAGCACGCCTTCTTATGAATGAAATGAGATATTATAAAAAAGAGGTATTTAAAGTTTTGCTTCTTGATACCAAAAACAGATTGATAAAAATAGAGACAATTTCCAGCGGAATACTTGATGCGAGTCTCGTACATCCCAGAGAGGTATTTTATGCTGCCATACAGGAAATGGCTTCAAGCGTAATACTTGTCCATAATCATCCGAGCGGAAATATAATTCCCAGTGCCCAGGATATAGAAATAACAAAAACGATTATAGAAGCAGGAAAAATAATGAATATAGAGGTTATTGATCATATAATAATAGGAGAAGGTAAATTTCTGAGTTTAAAGGAGAAGAAGATCATTTGAAGAATAAAGTCCTGCATCTATTTTTTTTAGAAAGGTGGAATATAAGTGTATTTTAAAAAATTGCTCTCGATTTTTTTGATTGCTCTTTCTCTGTTAGCTGTCATAGCAGGTTGTGGCAGTGACAGTACTGTTACTCCGGTGGTAACCATTACCCCTACCACTGTACCTACCTTTACTCCCACACCGACCGGTACATCTGTCCCAACCGGATTACCGTTAAGTGTGACAGAATTGACTTTTTCCGGAGGGCAAGCCGGGACAGGTGTATCTTCGTCCAATGTAGTTGCAGTCTATAATAAATCTAACAGTGAATATGCCTATACATTGAACAGTGATATAGCTATAGCTTCACTGCCTTCAGCTTCTTACGAAAATATTTATTACAGAGGTGGAGAACAGTCCGAGAAACTGTATGAACGTATAAGAAGAGATACGAAAGAACTCTATAAAAAATACGGTTCCCCGAAACGTGCAGAGAAAAAATCCATTCAGTCCAGTGATTATCTCGGACAGGAAGAAGATTTCTGGGTTGTAGATGCAGATGATAATGATGTCCAGATAACAGCTACTCTTAAGGCGATAGGTGAATACTGTTATGTCTACGTAGATAACACTTCTTCTACAAGTACCACTCAGGCCCAGCAGGTTGCAAATGAATGGGACGGAACAAGCTATCCGTCAGTGCTCAGTCATTTCGGTGAGCCTACCGATGTAGACGGAGACGACCATATTTATATACTTCTTTCCCCTGCATTGAATAGCGGAGGGGAAACAAATCCGAGCGGCACTTACGGATATTTCTACAGCAGGGATCAATACCCGGGGCTTTACAGCAACTATAAGGATATTATTTATTTGAATTCTGCCTTTCTTGTAGCAGGCACGTCAGATGATAAATTTGAATTTTTTGCCACTCTCCCTCATGAATTCCAGCATATGGTTAATTTCAATTATAAA
>DAIOEN010000423.1:0-3744 GCA_036746235.1 Vulcanimicrobiota bacterium
TGATTATAAAACAAAATGATAAAATAATAGAATTACTTACAGAAATAAGAGATAAAAAGTGAGTCGTGAGTGGTGAATAATGCTTTTAATGGCTTCACCCTTCACAATTCTCATATAAATTATTCTAATAAGTTATAAAATACATTATCACTATCTCTTATTTTTTTTCTGTATAAGTACCTTAATATTTCCCAGGCCCCTTTCGTCTATAAGCCTGTTAAGGCCATTTAATTCGCTGTTATAATCCAGCAAATTCATAGTGGTCTTATCAAGGGCTTTTATTTTTTTTTCTATGCCGAGAGAGATGAGAAAATCTCTCTGAGTAGTATATTCTTCTACTGTCAATCCTGATTTTTCACCCTCTCTTATTAAAGGAGTAAAATTCACATGACATGTTATATCCTGATATCCCGGTCTGATAAAAGGTTTTCCGTTGAAGGTATGTTTATAAAAACACATGAGAGTGCCATCTTTTTTCTCCGGAATATCTTCTTCATTATATCCGTAATCTATTGTTAATATATAACCCTCATCAAGAGATTCCGCTGCATTTCTTATCCATGTAACAGAGCCGGGATTTACTTCTATTTTATTACCGGAAGGAAGATTCGTTATATACAGTTCAAGTTCTATTGACGGGCTGTCATATACCTCTATAAATTCTCCCTCTTTAAAAGTAACAAAGACTTCTTCCACTGTATTCCCTCTGCCGGTAATCACATGAACAGGGAAAGCATCAAAAAGTTCATTTGATATAAAACATCCTTTTATATGTTTCAGCGGTAAAGAGAAATCTTTGTATATACACTGAGAAATTTTTTCGTCCCATATTTCTATATTATTAAGATTTAAAATAATATAATGGAGTGACTGATAAAAATCCGGATATGATGATGCTTTATACAGTATCTGACGACATAAACTTCCGTCTCCTGCACCTGTTTCCACTATAAAAAAATCATCAGGCTTCCCCATATTTTCCCACATAAAACGCAATTTTTCTGTTATAAGTTCTCCGAAGGCTCTGTTGATTTTCGGTGATGTTAAATAATCATTGTAAAGGGACTGTTCAGGATTTGTATAATATCCCAGTACCGGATAATATAGAACTATGTCCATAAATCTCGCAAAAGTTATTTTACCACCGGCTTCTATTTCATTGAGAAGAATTTTCTTAAGTTCTGCTGAGCGGGGATAAAGATAATCATAATAATCTTCCCTGAAGTCTTTCATACGTCAGAGACTCTCTCTTATATTATTTACCAGATTATATAAAATCTCTTTTGCATCAGATGCTCTGAGGGACATGATATGATTTCCGGCACTATTAATATAATCTGCCATTTTCATAGATGTGTAGTCATGGCCATTATACCTGTAAATAATCGATTTTATATGTTCTGCACCGGCCATGTCGCATGATGAATAAAAATCAGATAAAATTTCTTTATCTTCCTTACCGGCCATTTTGTAAGTATATATTAAAGGAAGAGACAGAGTGAAATCATAAATATTTTTTCCGAGCCGGTCAATATCCCAAAGATCCTGTAACAGTTGAAAAGCTATGCCTGTATCTCTGCCGTAATTTTTCATCATCTCTGCCTCTTCAGGTGCGGCCCCTGTAATTACAGCTCCTGCCAGGGCAGAAACGGATGTAATGGAAGCAAATCCTTTTTCTATTGTATATATATAATCTTTTTCATCTGTATCAAGGGAACTGTTTAATTTCAGTTTCAGAAGTCCTCCTTCACACATACTTAATATGGCATTAATAAAGGGTTCATATATAGACGGTTTATCTTCTTTTAATAGAAATGTTATCACTATGGAAAGAATATAATCGGCAATTAAAATCGATGTTTTGTTCCTTTTTTTATAGTCACTATTTATAGCCGCCTTTTTTGTATTATCGTCTACTATTTCATCATGGAGTAAAGAAGCAAGATAAATTTCCTCCATTACCGTTGCAAGCTCGATAGCAAAAGCATCTATTTTTCCATTAAAGAGTTTAAGTGACAGAAAAAAAACAATAGCTCTGAACATGTCTCCTCTGTAATCAGAAGGGAAATTCTCAGAGCCGAATTTATTAATAAGTCCTTTTATATTATTTTTTACTGATTCTAATTCTTCTTTTATGAGATTAATTTCAAATGACATTCTCATATTATAACGAGAAATAAAAAAAGAGCAATAGCTCTTTTTTTATTTCTATTTTATTTTTAAAGATTACTATTGACCGCCCTTATTCCAGCCAATTATACCTCCTGCAACTGTTCCTACTGCTCCGCCGAGTAATGAGAGACCGAGTGTTCCCCATCCTCCGACACCGCCGGCAATATTAACAACAACAGCAGTTCCAACACTTCCGACGACTCCTCCGCCTACTGCTCCTATACCTCCACAGAGCATCTTACTGAGAATCTCACCTGCAGCAGCTCCGTCAAAAGATTTCATATTTTTAAGTTGATCTGCCATTGACAGAGTATTATCTGTTACACTTCCTCCGAGAACTACCTGATCGCCGGAGCCTGCGTCCTTTGCTTTTGGAGTAAATTTCGGCTGTGTTGATGCCACATTATAATTTGTTCCTATCTGCATTTTATAACACTCCTTTTCATAATATCTTTATTAAATATCAGTATAAAAAAAATATATAAATATTTCAATATTATTATGTTAACAATTTGTAAACATATATAAAAAATATTAAAACGCTTTTCTGATTGCTTCATAATATTCAATCAGAGCCAGCTGTCTGAGGCATAATTTCTGAAAAAACGTTAGAAGCAAATCCTGTTTTTCAGAAGCAAGTATATTATTAAAAAATTTTTTTGCTATTTTATTTGAAAATAAGAACATATTTATATGAAATCTGGGAAAAAAAACACCTGTTGTAAGTCTGGCTCTCCAGGAAGAATTTTTTTTCAGAAATACAACGGCACTTCTTCCTTTTGCAGCAGCTCTTTTAAGAACAGAAGGAATGTCTCTGAAGGTAAGTTCTTTTTTAAAATGATAGACTATTGCTTTTTTATTTGTTACAGATTTAAGTCCAAGCTTTCTGAGCCTCAGGCCAAGTTCAATATCTTCCCATCCATATTCTCTAAAATCTTCATCAAATCTCCCGGCTCTGTCTATATATTCTTTTTTTATGGAAACATTGCTGGTCCAGAAAAAATTATAAGATATATCTTCCATAGTAAATTCCGGTTCTTCCGGAACTGTTTCACCGGAAAAATGGTTGACTATACCTTTGACTACTAGATCTTCTCCTGTTTTATGAGTATTCAAATGTTCTTCAAGAAGATAATAATCGGCAAAAATATCGTCATCAGTGAGAAGGACATATTCTCCCCTGGCATGAGAAAGGCCAGCATTTCGCGCAGAGGCAAGTCCGCCGTTTTCTTTATATAAATAAAAAAAATTAGAATGAGAGGAAAATTTAGATGCTATATCTTTTGTATTATCCGAGGATCCGTCATCAACAAGTATGACTTCATAGGGGTTAAAAGATTGTTTTAACAATGCAGGCAGGGATTTTTCGAGTATAGGTGCTCTGTTATAGGTACATATTATAATACTGATAACGGGATTCACTATAATAAACCTTCAAAATCGTAATGCGTAATGCGTAATGCGTAATACGTAACAATGGACCGGGACATAAAATTCTATCCATCCCTCAATAATCCCCATCCTGTAATCCATATAATCTCATTAATCCCCGTACAAATATAGAAGAGTTTC
>DAIOEN010000424.1:0-3743 GCA_036746235.1 Vulcanimicrobiota bacterium
AAATTGACAGTGAGAATAAACTTGCTCTGGAAATAAAACATCTCGCCACATATCCGGAGTTTTTGCTGGGAGGCATGTATCTCTTCAGAAATAAAATTAATATGGCAGAGTATTATTTTTTTAAAGCAATTCAAAAGAATCCTGAAGAACCGAGATTTTATTATGCTCTGGGAACAGCTTACTGGAAAGCCGGTCTTAAAGAAAAGGCGTCCGGCACCTATCTTAAAGCCTGTGAGTTATTCCTGAAAAAAGACCTTCCCTTTGATGCCTACTGTGCTGCTTTAAACGGAGTAAGGACAGATCCTCATAATAAAGAAGCCAGAATTGCTTTCGCAGAGATAGCAATTCTGAGAGAAAAATATGACAGTGCCATCGTCCATCTGCAGATTGCCCACATGATTGACCCGGCCGATGAGAAGGTAATAAAGCTTCTGGAAGATTTTGGCTTTTAGGTAATATCGATTCTTAGTAACGTAACAGATAAAAGGGTACCCGTAAAAAGCTTCTGCCTGGCAGGCTCTGGAGAAGAAAAATTAGTTTTTTATATAGTATTAAAAATCAAATAAGGGTTAATTTATTGTCTGTAAAACAAATGATATAAGGCAAATTATTTTTCTTCGTAAGAGCCTGTCAGGCAGAAGCTGATAAAATGGTTACAAACTTATTTGGAGCGGTAATTAGACAATATCGATTATAAAAATCATATCAGGTTTATCTTTAATAATATTTTCCGGCTCTTTTTTCCACAGGTGTATATATGCCCTTGCAGGAAATCCTGTAAATTCCAGTTTGAGGTCTTCTTTATTATGACACAGAGTATTACCGCCGCCCGGATAGCCGCAGTCAGGTGCACAGTAGAGATGCTGGTGTATATATGCAGGTCTGGCTGTTTTGTTACAGTAAAAAATATTTTTTGATTTTCCGGGCATAATATATAGATAATTAAATTCGGAAACCTCCCGGTAACTGTATGCGTTCATCTGAAAGTTACCCATTACATTTCACGACTATATCATAGAGAGTTTTACTCAATTCTTCTATACCATAAGGTTTGAGAATAACTGCACTGAAGCCATATTTTTTATAATCTGCCATGACGGGATCACTGGAATAACCACTGGATACTATGGCTTTAATATCAGGATCCATTTCCCTGAGTTTTTCTATTGCTTCTTTCCCGCCCATTCCTCGGGGGATTGTTAAATCTATTATTACTGCATCGAAGGGCTTCCCTTCTTCTTTTGCCTGCCTGTATAATTTAATTGCTTCTTCTCCGTCTTCTGTCATGGTAAAATCATATTTTAATCTTTCCAGTATTATTTCCAGTACTTCTCGTAACATTTCATCATCATCCATGACAAGAATTTTGCCTTTCCCCTCCAGAATGCCTTCTTTAAATGATTGCTCCGGGAATGGAGCATCTTCCGACACAGGGAGAAAGAATGTGAAAGTTGTTCCTTTATCTGCAATTGAGTCAGCCACTATATGGCCCGAGTGATTTCTGATTATGGAATAGGCTATAGTTAATCCCAGACCGGAGCTTCCTGGTTTTGTAGTGAAATAGGGATCAAATATCTTCTGTAAATATTTTTCATCTATCCCGCATCCCTGATCCTTTATAGATATCTTTACATATCCTCCTCCTTTGAGATTGAATATATTTTTTTCATCAAGTAACATATTTTCTCCTGAAATTGATATGGTTCCTCCATTCATGGACTGTTCCGCATTTAAAACCAGATTCTGAATTACCTGGCTTATCTGCCCTTCATCAATAGAAACAGGCCATAAATCTCCGGGAAAACAAAATTCACATGTACTTTTTGTGCCTATAAGAGCGAAATCTGCCGATTCTTTTATCACATCAGATATAATACCTGTTTTCTTTACAGGCAATCCTCCTTTGGCAAAGGTAAGGAGTTGATATGTGAGATCCTTTGCTCTTAATGATGCTTTTTCGACATTGGCAAGTATATCAAAGAGTTTAGCTTTTTCATCATTTTCCAGCATTACTCTTCCGATACTGATACTGGCCAGAACGGAGGTAAGTATATTATTGAAATCATGGGCAATACCACCTGCCAGTAAGCCAAGGGATTCAAGTTTTTCAATCTTAAGCAGTTCTTCTTCCCATTTCTTTTTTTCTGTAATATCATTCAGAAATACAAGAACAGCCGCCTCCCCGTCCCAGTTAATCATTGCACAGCTGAGCTGTACATGTCTTGTATTTCCCTCTCTGTCATAAAATCTGAAGGTATAATTATCAGGTACTTTTTCTCCTTTTAAACGTTTGTAATGGTAATTTCTCACCATTTCTCTGTCATCTTTATGAATAAATTCGAAGAAGGATTTTTGTGATATATCTTCTATATATCCTGTGGCTTTAAGGAACCTGGGGTTTGCAAATATAATTTTTTCCTTCCTGATAACCAAAATGCCTTCATTGGCGTTTTCAAAGAGGATGCGGTATTTTTCTTCTGATTTCCTTAAAGCCTCTTCTGCAAGTTTTTTTTCTCTTCTTATTTCTGCTTCTTGTAATTCACGTTTAATAGCAGGAACGAGTCTGGTCAGATTATCTTTCATTACATAATCATGAGCACCGGATTTCATTATCTCTACTGCCAGATTTTCCCCTATGGTGCCGGAAACCATAATAAAAGGAATGTCATATCCTTTTTCTTTTATCATATTTAAAACAGAAAGGCCGTTAAAGCCCGGTAAAGAATAGTCTGAAATAATAATATCCCATCTGTTGCTCTCAAGAGCTTTTTCCAGAGAAGTCAGAGAAGAAACATATTCAAAGTCCACTTTATAACCTGACCTGGAAATTTCTCGTGCCAGAAGTACGGCATCATCTTCACAATCGTCAATAATTAATACGGTAAGTTCTTTATTCATTTTAATCCTTTTGATCTATTGATTAGTTTTACAACTTATTATATCATAGTACTGTGTGAATTTTAAAGCTACAAATTGATATTGTTTGTTTCATATATTACTTAAGTGAGCATAAATAAAATAGTGAAGAGTGAATGGAAACAGGTTTTACTAAATATTAATGCTCACCCTTTAGTGCTGGATTGTCCTCGCGTCACGCGTCACGCGTCACGCGTCACGATTTATAAACTGAGAGGATTTCGATGAATGAAGAATTTTTTTCATATCTTTACACCTCCCCCTGATGCAGAAATGATTACCGACCCCGATAAAGTGAAATCTCAATATAAATACTGGCGTACAAGACAGCTTTATTCAACCTTTATAGGGTACGCAGTATTTTATTTTGTAAGAAAAAATATTCCTCTCGCTCTTCCTGTTATGGAAAACACTCTCGGTATTTCCAAAGCCAGTCTCGGACTTTTTCTGACTCTCCATGATCTGCTCTACGGAGTAGCAAAATTTTTAAACGGTATTCTCGGCGACAGAGCCAATCCGCGATACTTTATGGCTGTAGGATTATTATTATCTGCCATTATGAATATCCTATTCGGCCTCAGCACGGGACTGTACACTATGGGAGTCGTATGGATGTTAAACGGATGGTTTCAGGGCATGGGATTCCCTCCATGTGCAAGGATTTTATCACACTGGTTCGGTCAAAAAGAAAGAGGCACTAAATGGGCTATATGGAATACTTCCCATCAGGTAGGTGCTGCTATTATCCTCGTATTTGCAGGATATCTTGCAAAATACTACGGATGGCAGTCATGTTTTTTTGTACCTGCCGTTATATCTATAGCTGT
>DAIOEN010000425.1:0-3707 GCA_036746235.1 Vulcanimicrobiota bacterium
CACTGAACCTCTGGTGTCAGAGCGGGAAAGTAACATATGATCTGGCAGGAGGAACATATAGATACAGAGAACTGACAAAAGAACAGATTCCTCTTGATGATCTTACCTACAGAAACGAAAGGGAAAAATCTGCAGGAAGATTTCTTGAAGAAGGTGCAGTATCCATTACATCCAGGAAAGAAGATACAGGTCTTGAGGTATCGGGAAAGATAAAAGACGGGAACAATATTTACGACACAGATCTTACCCTAGATAAAGATGACAGAATAATAAAGGCAGAATGTGCCTGTTACTGGCATAAACAGAATAAACTCCGTAAAGGGCCATGTGAACATATTATAGCCCTCAGGAGTTTCTCTGCGAGAGAAGAAAATTTTAAATTTATCAAAGAGCGGAAATAAGGATGGTAACGGGTGACGCGTAACGCGTGACGCGAGAAAAGATACTATAATAAATTTTCATTCCTGAGTCGAAAAACTCTTGACAGGTAACCGGATAAATTTATATAATAGATGCTGTAAATAAATTTTACAATTGAAATAAAAAAATTAAAAAATATTCCTAGCAGTTTTCTGCGGTGTTACGCTGCAGTTGTGTTAAAGCTTTTCATACGTCACGATGCCCATCGTAACTTCTGGGGCTTAACACCATCTGTCGAATAACTCGGTCAACTCTTCGGAGTTTTATATCGACAGATGGTGTCGCCCCTACAGTTGATGAACATCGTCCAAAGGATTTTCGTAGGAATGTTTTGACGAAAAAATCAGAAATATTTTATTTCTGATTTTTTTATTTTGAACCAAACTTTTCACTTCATTTTTAAACACAATCCATAAAAAAATACAATCGTCAAAATACTTGACAGAAGTCGTTAAAAATAATATTTTATATTATAGTAAAATAAATTTCAGAGAGGGGGGGACATATGTTATATGTAAAAAAGAAGAGAGTATTTTACATATCTTCGATAATAATTCTCATAATAATTATTGCTGTTATCATGTCAAACTGCGGCGGAGATGGCATTACCGGAATAAATCCGGCAGTACCAACATTACCACCGTCCACTCCTGAACATACTCCAACTCCTGCAAATACTTCCACTCCTGGCAGTACAACTCCTTCTCCTACTACCGGAAATACGGCAGGACTTATTCAACCATCAGCTCTGGTCTATAAGGGAGCATTCCGGTTACCTGAAGGGTCACGAGGTACAGACTGGACATACAGTGGTGCAGCCATGACCTGCAATCCGTCAGGAGATCGTGCCGGTACATCCGATGGCTACGAAGGTTCCCTCTTTGCCACAGGTCACCCGTATCAGATGTATGTGTCGGAAATAAACATACCGGTTCCGGTTATTTCTTCATCTAAAAATGTAAATGAACTAAACACTGCAACCACTATTCAGATCTTTCATGATGTGAGGGAAGGATTGTTTTCCGAATCAGACGGTTTTGATCAGGCATTTTTAAGGGTTGGAATGGAATACCTCCCGCAACAGGGAGAGCAGACAACAGATAAACTATATTTTTGCTGGGGTCAGCATTTACAGGAAGGCCAGACAGGGCCGAGTCATACATGGTGTGAATTAAATCTATCCGGCCCTCAGATTGCAGGCCCCTGGGCCATAGCCGGAAGAGAAAATTACACGACAAACGATTATATGTTTGCCATTCCTGAGTCATGGGCTTCTATAAATACACCGGGTAAACTTCTGGCGACAGGCAGGTTCAGAGATGGCGGTCAGGGAGGGCAGGGGCCTTCGATTTACGCCATTGGCCCATGGAACCAGGGTAATCCCCCTTCTGCCGGCACGGAACTGGAAAATATTCCTCTTCTCCAGTATGAAACTGCCTATACTTCAGGGGGCCATACAATGAGTAACTATCATCAGTCCGATGAATGGAACGGCGGTGCCTGGCTAACATCAGGCGGTAGATCTGCAGTTATTTTTGTCGGCACAAAGGGAACAGGTTCATGCTGGTACGGCTTTGCAGACGGTACAGTATGGCCTGACGAACCTCCCTATCCCCCTGAAGGTGAAGGGGAAAGGGGATGGTGGAGTACAGGTTTTAAAGGTCAGATAATGTTCTATAATCCTTCAGACCTTGCTTCTGTGGCGAAGAAAACCATAGAACCATACGAACCTCAGCCCTATGCCGTACTGGATATAGATCAGTATCTGTTTCACATTCAATCGGGACAGCAAAAATATCATCTGGGGGCAATAAGCTATGATCGTGGAGGAGGGTATCTTTATATTATGGAACCTTTTGCCGACGGGGAAAAACCTGTTGTTCATGTATGGAAAGTGAATTAATAAAAAAATTTCTATAAAACTAGAAAAAAATGTTGTATAATAGTGAAAAGTGAGTAAAGTTTTGATTTTCTCACTTTTCACTATTATTAAATTCTACTGAGCATATGCTTGCCTCAGTAAAGAAAGGTGATTATTATGAAAAAAGACCTGTCCATGTTACTGCTACTTATTGCAATTCTCCTTACTCCTGTCTTCGCGGCAGAAGCTTTTACCGATAGAGATTATCCTCTTGCAGGAATAACATTCAATGACAGTCTTGAAAAGGTAAAAGTACTGCTCGGCCACCTCACCCTGGTAGACTCCTATGTAAATGAAATAGCTGCCTGTGAGGTCAAAGTCTATAAAGCAAAAGACGTAAAAATATCGATAGCTTCAATAGATGAAGGTAAAGTGTGGTCTGTAGAGGTTTTCTCTCCGAACTATCCTACTATAAGAGGTATAAAAGTGGGGAATTCAAGTAAAAAAGTAATAGAAAAATACGGAAACCCTGAATATAAAGATCCTTTTGAAGATAAAAACGGGAAAACTTATGAATACTGGACCTATGAAAATACGGAGAAGATGAGAAGACTGGTATTCAAGATTGATAAAACAAAAAATGTCGTATCATCGATAACTTCTGCAATGATTATAGATTAAAGGATGGTGTAAAATGGAAGAAACCTATAAACCTCTTCCCGAAGAAGATTATTGCCTGGCAGATTTAAACCTGATGGATTCTATGGAAAAAGTGACATCAATTCTGGGAGAGTTGACCTTTACAGGCAGCTATATAAACGAAATGTCAGAATATACGGTTAATATATACCGTGGACAGGGAGTGATTCTTGAAATAGCTTTATATCCTGTAGAAGAACAAATTGACTATCATTTATGGTCTGTTGAGGTTTTAACGCCGGACTACAGTACTTCCCGCGGTATCAGAACAGGAGACTCTATTTATGAAGTCTCAGAACAATACGGAGAACCTTCCCATAAAGGTACCATTCCGGATAAAGAAACGGGATACGATTATCTGTACTGGGATTATGAAGATATAGAGAATAAAAGAAATCTTGTCTTCAAAATAGATAACGATCAAATAATCTCTATAATGATCTGCATGATTCTTGATTAAATACTGGCAACAGTCATGACCATGAAGGAGAAAAATTTATTTAATTTAAGGAGAAGGGAAGTCTATTCATGAAATTCAAAAAAATTGCAGTAATCTTTCTATCTTTATTAATTCTACTCTATAACTCATCCTGTGACAGTGTGGAAGGGCAGATAAAAAACGGGCACAGATATTTAAGTGAAAAACAATATGATAAAGCCGGGGAATGTTTCGATAAAGCACTGAAAATGAATCCGAAATCTTCCAACGGATGGTATGGGAAAGGGT
>DAIOEN010000426.1:0-3694 GCA_036746235.1 Vulcanimicrobiota bacterium
CTCCATACTTCTATTTTATTCATATTTATATGGTGAGAATAACTGATAAAGGTCATAATGATTAGAAGCGAGAAAAAGATTATCATACAAACGGTGCAATCCATAAAAGAATTCCTTTGCCTGTCTACAGTTCCCTTCCGCAGTCCATACAATATTTATTTTGTGCAGGTGAATTACAACCACAGAAAGGGCAACGTTTTTCTTCTTTTGAAAAAAATTGAGAGTCCGTAATATTGCCTGTGAAATCACTTTCAAGTTCCTGTTTGTTCTGTAATTTTTCATTAAAGATATCACTTTTTAATGTTACAGGAAATTTGTCATGTTTTAAAGGCCGGGGAAATTTGTCGTATGAAGAGTCAGAGATTTTTTCTCCGCAGATATTCATTGCAAGTTCCCACAGAAGCTCGCTTAAATATAGCAAATCCTTTTCTTCTGTTATAGTTCCTAAAGCTTTATTTACCAGTTTATTTTCTGAAAGAGATATATTTATAAGGTGGGGTCCATACATCATTTTTCTCTGCAGTTCGGAAGTCAGTAACTCCGGTACCATACAGGAGGTATTACTTTTTATCATAAAAGCATCGTCAAACTCTCTATTTCCCGTTTGAATATCCTGACTTCCTAACATTTTTCCTATTTTACTAAAAAAGCCTTCCTGATAAATATGAAGAGTATATTTTGAAGGTTTAGGTAATTCAAAGGCAATAACAGTATAGGTGGTACTGCTGTCACCATCTCCTTCTGTAATGGTTTGTAGAGTATAATCAAAACCTTTATACGTTCCTGTAATCCTTGGAAATGAGAACAAAAATCCAGGAGTAATATTAAGTCCATGATCTCCGGCAAATTTTTCCCACACTTTCTTTTTATCCGCACCGGCAATAAAACTATGGATAGAATAAGCTATAAGAAAAATAATAAATCCAAAAAAAACTACAGGTACACATAAAGCTTCCATAACAATTCCTTACCCTTCTTTTGAAAATTTAATTTTCATTCTCCTTTGTGACAATTATCTGTCATGAATGTTTCTTAAGATTATTGCCGGAATTTTTCCGCTATTACAAGCATTTCATAATCATCAGGTGTCAGTTTATCATTCCTGCTGTATGCTCCAAGTTTACATCCATATATGTCGCTCTTATTAAAACCTGCAGTTTTCAATAGCCATGTGATTTCCGACGGCATGTAATAACGTTCATTGCATTCCAGTGTCATTTTATTTCCATGGTCATCTTTTTTTTCATATACTGAATATTCTCTAAAGGTCATCAGGTCAAAATTACTGGTACGGATTGCTTCTTCCTGAGTAGCATTATTTAAGAAATCTTTTGTCGAATGCACCAGAGGGAATAGTCCGTTCAGGGTGGAAAATATGTATTTCCCCGGATTTTTCAGTGATTTATAAGCATTTTGCAAAATTTTATAATTCATTTCATCTGTTTCCATAAGGGAAAAAGCACCTTCACAGAGCATAATTGCCAGATCGAAGGTTTCATGAAAATCAAAATCTCTTGCATCTTTTTGAATGAAAGTTACCTCCACTCCTGCTTCCTCTGCCTTTTGTTTTGCTTTATTCAGCATAGACAGAGACAGATCCAGACCTGTAACTTTATATCCCCGTCTGGATAATTCTATGGAATGTCTCCCTGTTCCGCAGCCAATATCAAGTATATTTATCGATCTGTCATAGTTGATTTCCTTTTCTATGAAATCAACTTCCCCTGATGTTCCTGCTGTAAAGACTTCTTTTTCATAACTGTTCGAATAATTCTCAAAAAGTTTTTCATACCACTGTTTCATTTTTTTCTCCTTTTCCTTTTTAAGGCATATATTTTACTTAATAAGTGCCAGATTTTTACCTCATATTTCTCTCCCGCAGTCTATACAGTAATTATTTTCTACAGGTGAATTTGCGCCACAGGAGGGGCATTGTTTTTCTCCGGAAGATTTATGAGAAGAGTCAGTAAAATCATTTGTAAAATCGGAAAGAAATGTTTTAGAAGAAACTTCTCTTTCTGAACTTTTTTTCTCTTTCTCAAACAGATCTTTTATTTTTTTTTCTTCTACGTGAGTCAAAGCTTTTAAGGTTCTTTCTTCTAATTCAGATAAAGCTTTTATCTTTTCCTCTTCTGCCCTGGCTATAGATTTTATTCTTTCCTCTTCTGCCTGAGCTACAGCTTTTATCTTTTTTTCTTCTGCTAATACAGGATCTATTCTGTCATGTGAAATTATACTTTCCCGGAGACGTTTATTGCAATTTCAACCATAAGTTCGCTTAAATATAGCAGATCCTGTGTATTTATCTATAATACGGCCTGTTTTATTTTGAAGTTTTTTTTCTGAGAGAGTCATATTTATGAGATAGGATCCATATAAAAATTTTCTCTGTAAATCAGGAGTAAACACTTCATATATTTTATCAGAAGGGGAGGTTTTTATCTTAAACACATCGTCAAATCTTATATTTCCAGTTTGAATATCTTCACTACCAAATATTTTTTCTATTTTATTGAAAAAAAATTTTTCCCTGTAAATATGAAAATTATACACTGAACGTTCAGGCAGTTTAATTGTAATAACAGTATAGATCATACTTTTTCACCTGTGCCTTCCGTAACAGTTTCAAGAACATAATCGAGCTCTCTGTATTTCCCTGTAATCTTCGGGAAAGGTATCTTTCTCTCAAATGTTATACCAGAGCCTGAATCTGATGCGAATTTTTTCCATGCTGCATTTATTGCCCTCTGTCTTGAAGAACTGGATGACCGGGCAAAAATGCCAATAATAAAAATTAAAAAAAATATAGACAAACAGACAAATAAGCCTTCCATGAAAAATTCCTTATTTTTCATTTCTCCTATCTGAAATCTTTCGTTATTACAATGTAAAAATCCTCTCTCTATCAAAAAGTGCAAAACTATATAAAAATAAAGAATCCTTTTTTTATTTTTTCTATCTAATCAGGTAAAAGATAAAAACAGAAAAACAAGGAGGAATAGATTATGAATAACACAGAAAATAAAAATGTAACCTGTGAAATAAACACCGGATGTTCGACATGTCCTTTATATCAGGGAGGTTCATGTAGTGTTAGAAAGGAGAATTGTTCTGCTTCAGAGAGTTGTTCACTCGTACCTGTAGCAAAAAAATCAACAGAAAAGGCGGAAAAATTTCCGAAGAGGTTTTTTATGAAAAAGGCAAATGTGACTAAAATACAGATGGTTTCCTGGATTATAGTCCCTCTTATATCACTGGGCGGACTCTGGTATCACAAAATTGGACTTATAATGCCTGTAATGATGGTCTTTTTGTTGGTACTGTCATATTTCAGAGGCAGATTCTGGTGCGGAAACCTCTGTCCCAGAGGTGCTTTCCTTGAATTATTCATAAAACCTGTATCTTTTTACGGAAAAATCCCGAATTTATATAAATCCAAATATTTTCGACTTGTTGTAGTGACTGTATTTATGGCACTGTTCACATTGAGGACTAAAGCGGCTTTCGGTGCCTGGCCTCTGATGGAATCTCTCGATAAATGGGGCCTTGTATTTGCCACATTATGTCTCGTAACAACAATTATAGCAATAGTTTTAGGTGTCTTTTATTCACCGAGAGCATGGTGTTCCTTCTGTCCTATGGGTACTATTGAAAAGGGATTGTATAATATAAACAAAAAGATAAAGAGTTTATC
>DAIOEN010000427.1:0-3681 GCA_036746235.1 Vulcanimicrobiota bacterium
CAGATAATATAAATCTATTTTTAAAAAATGTAAATGAGATAATTTATGGAGTGTTTTTTCTTGTTCTTATATTGATACTGATATTCTGGAGATTTCATAAACGAGTAATTGTAAATCGTTTTATAACAATATACCTGTTACTTGTGACTTTACAATTAATGGCAAATGTATTATTGCTTGTATCAAAAGCTCATGAAAGCAGAGGAGAGCCTCTATATATGCTCTGGGATGTAGCAGCTCTCTACGGAATGAATATAATAGTTTTTTCTTTCTGGTACCTTCTTGTCGACAGTACTGTACCGGGAGGATCTTTTATATTTCCTTTTAAAGAAGGTAGCAATAAGCTTCACTGGATAGATTATCTTTTTCTTTCATTTAATACATGTACTACCTTTGGCCCTACTTCGGAACAGGTAGTCAGTAAAAGGGCAAAAGTCTTGATGATGGCTCAGGTAGTCCTGTCTCTGATCATTACTGTAGTGCTTGCTGCAAGAGCTGTAGGTGGATTGTGAAATTATTGTTTTTTTATATTTTTTTGTAATATATGGAAGAAAAAATAACACAGTATCAGGAAAATAGTCGTAATACTGATAATTTTACCTGTCTTATAAGATACCGGATCAAAATAAACCTTTATATGGTGTTTCCCCGGTTCCCTGACAGGGACGGCTCTGAATATACAGTCGGCCCTGTATATCTTTTCTGGCTTTCCATCTACCGATGCTTTCCATCCGGGATAATATATTTCACTCAGAAACAGCATGGCAGGTGTGGTTATGTTAACTTGTATTTCTATAAGATCTTCCGTATATTTTATTATAGAAGCTTTCTCGAAAGATTTTTCAGGTACCTGTTGCAATTCAACAGGACATGACAGGATAAGTTCTTTTCTGATATCAAATTCTTTACTGTTCAGTAAATCAAGTAATTCTTCATCGTCCCCTTCTATAACTCTATAATTATAGAAAACCGCTGCCCTTGGCAGAGCATTGACATTTTGATAGAGCACCGGCTCATCAGGAGAATTTATATCTGTAATATTAATATATTTACCGTTCAGGAGATCTATCATCCTGTTATTTATATAATTTTTTATGATACATGAATTGGAAAAATTGATTAAATACTGAATTCCTTTACTATCAGGCAATGTTTCATACTGTGAATAATAGAGATATTTCATATAATAGCCTATTGCCAGAGGATCAAAACCCTGAAGACTTTCAAAACCTTCAATCTGGCCTCTGTTTACATAATCATTCCAGTTTAAATTAACTACCCTTCCGTCTCCCGGTGAGTAATCAGACATCTGTGATTTTATTGTATTGTTGTGAAAAGATTTACTATCTGCAGGGGGATTGAACGTAAAACCAAAGATCGCCATATCGATGACTGTAATAACCAGTAGTGATATGTAAAATACCCGTCGTGAGATTATATTAAAAATGTTTAGAACCATAACTGTAGTTATTATACTCATAATAGCAGCAAATATTATAATGCCATGTTTCTTTTCCGGTATTATAGTGCCATATTCTGCCGGTATTTTTGTTGCATCAGGATAGGAAGATATTATTACGGCCATAATGATTGCTGCAATACTCAAAAATATAAAAACATAAATAATAGGCGGTATTTTCCGTTCTTTCCTCGTAGAAGATGATAATTCATCCATACCGGTTATAGAGAGAGAGCATATAGAGAAAGTCATGAGAATGATAAATCTGCCATGACTTCTCAGAGATTTATAGAATGGCATGACGGTGATGAAAATTTTATAAAAAGGTGTATTGTCTGTCATTGAGGCAATTAATGACAGAATGAAAAGGATAAGAAAAAACCATTTCACTTGCATTTTTGAGTAAAAGATTGCTACAAAAGACATTACCAGAGCAGTAATGCCTGTATAGGCACAGGTTTCCCAGTAAACCCAGTATTTGCTATCATTTTGAGGATAAAATCCTGAATTGAATGGCTCCATACAAGGTCTGCCATGAAAATCAGGTATTATAAATGTGACAAGTCTCTGCCATGTCATAGAATAAGTATTTGCAATTTCTGCCCCCCCTGTTTCCCTGAGTGTGACTTTAAGGAATTCCAGAAAAGGCAGAAGCTGTATCGATGACAGTAAAACCGCAATAATACATATCAATGGAAATACAAGGAACAGAAATATTCTGTCTTTTCCTGTAAGAGATTTATCTTTTAATCTGTCTATTAACAGCCATAACCAGAAAAGGGTTAACCCGCAATATATATAGTAAGTTAACTGCATAAATCCAGATAATAATAAAATACATGATACTATGGCCGTTATAATAGTAAAAAGGATTGATTTTTTTTCAACAGATATTTTTAAACACAGAAAAAGAAGGGGTAACCAGGCACCGCCTGTAATAAAGATATGTATTAAATGGGTTATGAAAAAACCGCTGAAACTGAATGCCACACCTCCTGTGACAGATGCTATGACGGAACTGCCGAGACCGTATCTGCCAAAAAGATACATGAAATAACCTGCAAGGGTAAAATGTATAATGAAGTTATATACGATAGCCCTTTCTACAGGAAATAAATAATAAATGAAGGATAATGGATAAAATATGGTAGGACCGCTTCCCATGTTTGCCTCATAGGGTACTCCTGAAAAAATGTAAGGATTCCATAGATTAATATGACCGTGAAGAAACATGTTTCTCTTTAATATCTGATAGGGAGCAAAGAGAAATTCTATATCTCTGTATATATAACTCATACCGCTCAGCAGAGCAGGGGAGAAGAAGAGAACAGAAAGAAGAGTGAAAAATAAAAAAATTAAACTTTCCTTCAGAAAAACCGAAAATTTACGGGATGCCAAAACCGATGTCCTTTCTAAAAAATAATTATGAGAATAACAATTGCGTTTAAAAATGACAGGTAATTCTTATGCAATGGAAAAAGAAATTTATCACAGAATATTCACTATTCACTATTCATTTTTCACTTTTCACTATTGAAGCCTACATCTTCAAATGTCTTACCTTCAAGTAAAACCATTTATTGATTTGAGAAACCATTCTTTTTCACCGTTCTTATAACATTCCTGTATATATTTATCCTTCGGTGAGCATTCCCTGGCTCTGTCATAATTCTGAAGTGCTTCCTGAAACCTTCCCAGCATAAGATATGTATTTCCCATGGCACAGTAAGCATAGGCAAATTTATTGTCTATGTGTGTTGCCTGAATATACTGTTTCAGTGCTTCATTATATTGTTTTGAAGAATAAAGAGCGTTGCCTTTATCGTACCACAGGGTTTTCTCTTCTTCATAGAGTTTCAGTGCTTTATCGTAACAACTTATTGCTTCTTTATATTTTTTCTTTCCGTATAAAGTCAGACCTTCCGTGTGAAAAATCTCGCTATTTGCCCGGTTTCTGGCTTTAATGGATTCTTCATTTTCCGGATCTATCTTTAATGCTTCATCATAACACTTTATTGCATCTTTATATTTTTTCTCATTGAATAAATCCATGCCTTTTTTATTCCACATGCCGCATAATGCCTGTTTTTTTGCTGTATTACATTTTTCATTACCAGGTTCCAGGGCCAGAGCTTCATCATAACATTTCAGCGCTTCTTCATATTTATTTTCTTTGCACAGTATATAGGCTTTCCCTGCTATGAGATCTACTTTTTTGCTGT
>DAIOEN010000428.1:0-3661 GCA_036746235.1 Vulcanimicrobiota bacterium
GCAGTTTACAATGAACTTCAGCTTCCTGAAATGCCTGTGCCTGACAGAATTCAGCCTCCCCCTCCCCGTACCATAGAATTCTCAGATTCTGTTATGGGCCTTAAAAACCCTGACGGCACTCCTCTGGCTTTTGTTCAGAAAAAATACCTGGAAATAGAAATAGTGGACCCGAACAAAGGGAAAGAGGGATCTATGGATATTCAGGAAATATACAGGGAAGGTAAAGAAGCAGTTATATCAAAGGCAAACAAATTACTGGGGCAGAATATACCTGAAGAGAGCCGTCAGAGGAGTTTTGCCATGCTGGATAAAATGATAATAAAATCTTCTGATCCGCTGGCAAAGGAAAAACTTAAAGCAGAACTGGTAGTGCTCGGTGAAAAATTCATAAGAACCTGTCAGGAACATGATCTATGGGTAATAATAATTGCCCCTCATGAAAGACTTTCAAAAATAAAGGTTTACGGCCATCAATTATTCGGTTCAGGAGAAACGGGAAGAGGGGAATTTCACCGCAGTATGGATGAAATAAGAGGAGTATTTCGCACCTATAGAGTAAATGAAGATCTTGTCTGGAAGATGGTGGCCATAGGAGAAGAACGTATAAACGGCATATATGGAACTACGTCGATTCATGAATTTGCCCATGCCTATGATTATGCCTGGCAGGTAATGCATAAATCCCAGTTCGGTCTTTCTGTACAGTTATGGAATACCTTCTACCATAAAAGAACGGGTTTCGTATCGAAATATGCTTCTCATAAACCACAGGAATATTTTGCAGAATCTGTGGAAGCATTTTTCCATCCTCAAAATCATGAGGATTTGTTGAAATGTGACCCGGGGATGTATAAATATCTTCATGACCTCTTTGTCAGTATGCAGTGAGCAGTGTAGTGAACAGGCATTGCCTGTTCACTACGAGGTAAATGAATGGTTTTATTAAAAAGTGCAAATCAGATTTCAAAAATATCCTTATTTAGTCAGTGGGTCCGTTCTTTCTATAGAAAATTCATTAAATGCCTGACCATCATCTCTGATTATTTTGAAAGTACATAACCATTTACCATTATTCTCCCTGGTTATTCTGACATAAAGAAAACTTGCATGAGTTGTTTTTTCCCAGTCGTAAAAATATACTGAATAATAAGGCGGACCGTCATTTCCAAGTATATCCATCCATGTCTGCCATCCATCTACTGCACTGCTGGAGCCCTCTCCTGAATTCCCCATAACTATATAATTTAAATTATCAGGATCGTGAATATCCATTTTAGCTTCAAAACCTGCTGGTCCTGTAAGACAGTGTTCAACGAGATGATCATGTGACGTAAATACGCCGTCAACTCTATATTCTCTGAACAGAGGATCCAGAACTCTGAGATACCATCCTGTTATCTGTATACCGGGCCTTCCATTTTCTCCTCTGCAGTAAGGGGAAGGATGGGTAACTATAAAAGTAAAGACAGAATTGGCCTGTGCCTTCTTTAATTCCTGAACCAGCCAGTTATACTGTTCACTTCCCTCTTCCCAGTCAGGAGTTATATCACTTTCATCATAAACTTTTCCGGCAGTATGATTATTTGTATCGAGTATTATAAAGGTAGCTGCACCATAGGTAAAAGAATAATACCTTTCTTCCCAGTCAGGATTGCTACTGTTATTAGGAGGATTATCTACATAGTATTTAAAACGGGCCATGCTGGTTGTAAGACTGTTATTTACTTCTTCTGTTGAATCTTCATAAATTTCATGATTACCTACAATAAGATAATATGGTATATTACTCGCAAAATCCACACCTGGATTATTCGGATCAGATGAAGTAACTATCTGTCTCCAGAATGAATCCCAGCTTTCCTGAGAACCATTTGCAACTCCATCACCGGCCAGGACAGCAAAATTTACTCCTTCTTTATAAGCCATATCTGTAATATGCCGGTGCCGTTGAATAATTTCTTCATTATCGTTTCTTCCATCACCGAGTATGGCAAAACTAAAATTATCAGTTCTTCCTATTGCCGTTTTAAAACTATAGGTTTTGCTTATTATATTTCCAGAAATTACTCTGTATTTATAACTATTACCCTGACCGAGACCTGTTAAAACTGCAGAATGAAGAAATTTACCGATAACCGGTATATATTCATTTGTTCCTTTAACTGTATATTGAAAATCACTTCCATAGCTGACAATATTTTCAGTTTCTGATTTATCAGTCCACCAGAGAATTGTAACACCATCTTGCTTAACATTTTGAAGATAAGGTTCAATATAAAGTCTTTCTCCTGATATGTTCCCATTAGAAACATTTGTGTTTTCACCGCAGCTGACATTTATACATAACAGGGACATTAAAAAGAGAGTTAAAAATAATAATATTTTTTTCATTTTACACCTCCATAAAATAAGTCTCATAAACAATTTTATATGATAATGATGAAATTTGCAACTTTACAGGAGAACCGACTTAGAGCATATCAAATAACAAAACCTAATTTAAGTATATAGGAAAATTCATTTTTAATGCCGTAAAATAAGGCTTTAGATGAAAATTATGTAGAAGCAGCTTATATAAATAATTTAAAGGTATAGGAATTTTCATTCCGGTTAAACTATTATATGGTTGAGAGTTGAGAGTTTATGGTTGATTTCAACTCTCAACCTTCAACCCTCAACTTTAAACAACTCGCCCGCAGGGCGTTAAGTTCTAGAAAAACGGAATTCCTCAAAATCATGAAGATCTGTTGAAATGTGACCACAGAATGTATAAATATCTTCATGACCTCTTTGTCAGTATGCAGTAATCGGTTACAACTAAAGTTTTAGAAAACTGTGCCGAATTTATGAATATGAAGGAAAGACTATTTTTCCCGGATATGGAGTTCCGGAATTATCGTCAGGGAGGAACACATCATGCCGAGTATTAATTTTAGCCCGTCAGGTATTGCAGCAGACCATAGAGCAGGTAAAACAGCAGGCCTCCCTTACAATGCTTACCCAGGCAAATCAATCACAGCAGGTGGTGCTGAGTCTGTTGACATAGATTACCCGAACAGACATTATGCTCTCGTGACGGGTGACGCGTAACGCGTGACGGGAGGAAAACCTTTATTACAGGTCAGTAATGGAAAAAGAGTGAATGGTGAGTGATGAGTAGAATGTTGTCACTCACGACTCACCATTCACGACTCACTACTCATGACTCACCACTCACTCTTAAAAATCCTTTCTCCATTATATAAATCTTCTTAATTCCGAGTTTTTCCATAAAATACCTGTCATGGGTAATTACCAGAAGCCCTCCCGTAAATTCACTGAGAGCATCTTCAAGTCTTTCCATACTGTCTATATCCATATGACTCGTAGGTTCATCCAGAAGAAGGGTATTTACCCCTGATGCCATAAGTTTTACCAGAATCAGTTTAATTCTTTCTCCGTAACTCAGATCTCCCACCTGTTTGAAAACATCTTCACCTTTAAAAAGCATTCTGTGAAGATAAGTCCTTGCTTCCCCTTCTTCCATATTGACGGAAGACCGGAATTCCTCTATAACTGTTCTTTCCATCGTGAGAGTTTCCGTTTCATCCTGCGGTAAATATCCGGGAACAGTGCCGGGCCATATGATGACTTCTCCGGAAAAATTTTTAATTTTTCCTGC
>DAIOEN010000429.1:0-3625 GCA_036746235.1 Vulcanimicrobiota bacterium
TTGCAAAAGAAGAAGATAAATTTCAGGTAAAACCTCTTTTTGAAAATGTAGATCCGGGCCAGTTTAAACTGTCTGCAGACGGACGTATTTATGCATTTCTTTCCAAAACCCTTGTTATAGATAAACTTTAATTTTTTAAGTTTCCGTTCTTTCCTGGACAAAGGAGACTCCAGAGTAAATTTTTCTGGAGTCTCCTTTATTATTATGTGAAATTTATAATAAAAAATAGACAAAAAAATTAAAAAGATTTATAATAAAACTGTAGAGGGAAACATATATGAAAGTAAATAAAGTAAAGAGAAAAAAACCTGCAAAATTAGAAGACAGTGCATGGAAAGATATACTGGAGGAGCTTTTCCCTCAATTTCTGGAATTTTTCTTTTATGATCTGTATAAAGAAATAGATTTTTCTAAAAAGCCAATTTTTATGGATAAAGAGCTGGAAAAGATATTGAAGACAAGCAAAACAGGTAAGAGATTTGCCGATAAGCTTGTAAAAATTTATCTGAAGGATGGCTCTGAAAGATGGTGTCTGTGTCATGTTGAAGTTCAGGGAAAAAAAGAAAAGAATTTCTCTGAACGAGTTTATATATATAATTACAGGATTTTTGACAGATATCATAAAAATGTTGTAAGCCTTGTTGTTCTGACAGATGAAGATGAAAATTTTCGCCCCTGTCCTTATGAATTCACTATAGATGGTTTCAGCCTGGTATTTAAATATCCTTTAGTGAAAATAATAGATTATAGAGACAGACTGGATGAAATAAAAAAAAGTGAAAATCCCTTTGCTGTAGTAGTAGAAACCTATATAAGGCTTCTTGAGGTTAAAAAAGATAATGAGAAGAAACTGTCATTAAAAATAATTTTATCAAAATCCGTATGTAATAGAAGAGATTATTTAAAATTATTAAGATTTATCGACTGGCTTGTGCGCCACTTAACGATACAAACAATAGCTTACAGAGTAAGTATCAGTAAAAGACTGAAGCTTGCATTTAGACATTAAAATGTCTAAAAGACTGATAGTCCAACCAGGTTAGCATTAAAGGAAACTGAGATGTAAACATAGCATCCTGGTAAAGCTAAAAACGGATGAAACCGATAGTCCAGGGGGTTTAGCAAGGGCTGACTAATATGGTGAAAACTAAACTGTTTGAATTCTAATATCCAGAGGTAAAATCGATTGCCTACAGGAAATCGGGTGAAACCTGTATCATCATTGATCAATAAGAATATTAGCCATTCTTATTAATTAAATTATTAAAACAATTTAAAGGGGTTTTTTTTAATGCTTCAGAATGATGGACGTCTTTCAGTGAGAAAGATAAAGGATATGAAAGGAACACCTAAGTTAGTCTAGAAAAGTTGTTTATATATGGAACGTGGGATTGCCTAAAGGACGAGAGTCCTATGGTGACGGAGTTCCTATAGTAGTCAGAGACAAGGAAAACTTGTTACAGGGCGAAGAGGAACAGGTTAAACATTTATGTAAGAAAAGAAGGAAAGCGTGATGCTTGAAGCTTCGAAGTATTTAGAAATTGTTAGGAAAAGGGGTATAGAAGGGAAAGAATTAGAAAGAGTGCATCGTTTAATCCGTAAAGAGGAAATTCTTTTACAGGCTTACATTAATTTATATCCAAATAAAGGAGCTAATACACCTGGAATTTCGAAAGATGATGTTATTGATGGTATGAGTTTAAAAAAAATCAAAATATTGTCTGAGAAATTGAAAGCTGGAAAATTTAAATGGAAACCTGTTAAAAGAATATATATTCCTAAAAAGGATGGTAAAAAAAGACCATTAGGAATACCTGGCTGGAATGAAAAACTGGTTCAGGAAGCAATGAGAATTATATTGGAAGAATATTATGAACCATTCTTTAGTAACAATTCTCACGGTTTCAGAAAGAACAAAGGTTGTCATACAGCCATAAATCAAATTGCAAATAATGGATGGAATGGTGTAAGATGGTTTATTGAAGGGGATATTTGCGGGTGTTTTAATAATATTGACCAGAAAAAGCTGTTAGAAATACTATCAAGGAAGATAAAAGATAGTAGATTTCTAAAATTAGTAAAAGATATGCTGGAGGCAGGTTATATAGAAAATTGGAAATATAGCAATAATTATTCAGGAGTACCTCAAGGCGGTGTGTTAAGTCCATTATTATCTAATATTTATATGAACGAACTGGATAATTTCATTGAGAAAGAGATGATACCTACCTATACCAGAGGGAAAAGCAGAAAATTCAATGAAGGATATATGAAATTAAGTACAGAGCTAAGAATAGAGAGGGAAAAAGGTAATAAAGGAAAAGCAAAAGAAATCTTAAAATCTCGAAGAAAACTACCCAGTGGAGACCCCTATGATAAAAATTTCAGGAGGATAAAATATATTAGATATGCAGATGATGTATTATTGGGTTTCATAGGCTCTAAAAATGAAGCTATAAAAATAAGAGAAGAAATAGCTGAATTTCTAAAAGAAGAGCTAAAGTTAGAATTATCAATGGATAAAACCCTGATTACACACGCTGCTAAAGGAAGAGCTAGATTTCTAAATTACGAAATTAACGCCGGGATTGTCAATGATAAACTGACAAAAGGAACGGATGGGATAAAAAAAAGAGCATTGAATTATCGTATACAATTACGGATGCCAAAAGATGTCTTAAAGAAATGGGTTGACAAATATACTAAAGGCAATAAACCTATACACAGGAATGAATTAATCTATCAATCAGATTATGATATAGTTATGAAATATAACTTGGAATTAAGGGGTTTATATAACTATTATATTTTAGCATTAAACGTCTACAATCTAAACGAGCTAAAATACTATATGGAATGTTCATTAGTTAAAACCTTAGCTTGTAAGCATAAATGCAAGGCGACTAAAATATATAGATTATATAAAAATAATAATGCGAAAGCAATACAGGTAATAATTCCAAGAGCAAATAAAAAAAATCTGATTGCAGGGTTTGGTGATATAAAATTAAAGAGAAAAAAAGTCTTTAATAAAAATCATCAAGAGGATAAATATTTGACAATTTATCAAAACAGGTCAGAACTTCTAAGAAGGATGCTGAGGGATAAATGTGAATTATGTGGTGGCAATGAAAATATACAAGTACATCACATTAAAAAAATCAGTGACCTTAAGAGAAGAAATGAAGGAAAAAAGGATATTCCTGAATGGAAAAAAATGATGATTACCAGAAATAGGAATACTTTGGTTGTATGTAAAGATTGCCATAATCTAATTCACTACGGAAAATATGATGGAAAAAAACTAACAAAAGTATTATTAAATGTTTAACTGGAGAGCCGTGTGCGGTGAAAGTCGCAAGCACGGTTTGGTGGGGGGTTGTTGGAAAAGTGCTTAATGTAAAAATATTAAGTAACTCGCTGGCTTCCTACCCTACATAAATTTACCGGAAAAATACGAGAAGATCTATTATGAAGAAATGAGGAAATTTGAGGAGGTGATCGAAATGCCTTATGTAACAACTTTTGAGCGTTATGGTTACAAAAAAGGATTAAGAGAAGGAATAGAAAAAGGAATAGAAAAAGGAATAGAAAAAGGAATAGAAAAAGGAATAGAAAAAGGAAT
>DAIOEN010000430.1:0-3615 GCA_036746235.1 Vulcanimicrobiota bacterium
TGTCTGCTTTTCCCATTTATAATATTAACCTCTTAAATATAATAAATTCCTCTTCAATGTTTCGTACAAGTGATACAGCTTTCTCTGTATCACCTTCCTTTATTGCCATTTCGATATTCAGTGCAATAGAACTCAGGGCTTTTGCCTTTATATTCCCTGATACACCTTTGATTGAATGGGCATAACGTCTGGCCTGAACAGAATCTTTTTTACTCAAAGCTTGTTTCAGAGATGCTATGTCAGAGGGAATGGTAGCCAGAAATATGTCAATCAATTCTTTAAATAATTCTTCGTCACCATCCAGATTTTCCATCAATGCCTTTCTGTCAAATATATCTTTATGGTTAAATGATAATTTTATTTCTTTATCTTCAATACCGGGAATGGAAGGAAGTAAACATGTTTCGTATATTACAAGTCTCTTACATTTCCCAAGAGATTCTTTTAATTTATCTAATTTTATGGGTTTGCTTATATAATCATTCATTCCTGCCATAAAACATTCTTCTCTGTCATGTGTAAAAGCACCGGCAGTCATAGCTATTATCCAGGGCTGCCTGTCCTCCGGAAATTCCTTTCTGATAATCCTCGTTGCTTCAAGGCCGTTCATGTCCGGCATCTGTACATCCATAAGTATTACATCATAGATCTGTCTTTTTAAAGCTTCCAGAACTTCAATACCATTTGAAGCTATATCAGCCATATACCCGCAGTGCTCAAGAAGCCTGAGAGCTACTTTTTGATTGATTAACCTGTCTTCTGCCAGCAGTATTCTGAGGAATTTATCTTCATTCATAACATCAGGCTCACCGGGATAAGTATATTTTACACCCCTGTAATCTGAGAAAATTTTATTAAGTACACTATAAAGCTCAAAAGGTTTAAATGGTTTTGTGAGATATGATGTAATCTCCGGAGAGATTGTTTTAAGCTGATCCCTCATAGAGGAAAACATAATTAAAGGTACTTTTTCGGGGAATAAATATTTGTGTATGTCAGAAACAGCTTTTATATTATCCTTATCTGTGAGAGGTATATCTATAAGTACACAATCAAATTTGTTATTATTCACAATGGATTGAACAGCTTCATTTACCGAAGATAGTGCAGTAACATTCATTCCCCAGTCAGTACAATAATTTTTGATTAAACTTCCTGTGAGT
Source organism: Vulcanimicrobiota bacterium (assembly GCA_036746235.1). Taxonomy (GTDB): domain Bacteria; phylum Vulcanimicrobiota; class SpSt-956; order SpSt-956; family JAKJGF01; genus CALARM01. Next base: position 1,164 of record DAIOEN010000430.1, read on the forward strand.
TCTTTGTTATTAACTGTAAGAAGACTTTTCCCGGAAAGTTTCTCCTGAGTGCCGGCAGGAAAATCCCATGGTATATCATGAGTAGCTCTGACCTTAATAGTAAAATAAAAAATTGTTCCTTTATTCTCTTCACTTTCTACCCACATATTGCCATCCATCATGTCACAGAATTTTTTACTTATAGCAAGGCCGAGACCTGTTCCTTCATATTTTCTTTTCGAACTGTTATCTACCTGAGAAAAAGGTTTGAAGAGAAGACTGATTTTGTCGTGCGCTATACCGATACCGCTGTCTTTAACAGCAAAAAGTATTTCATAGTCCTGTTCTGCTATATGTTTACTGCTGACAGTAAGAATAATATCGCCTTTTTCCGTAAATTTAACTGCATTACTCAAAAGATTTACAAGAATCTGCATGATTTTGGTCATATCTCCTCTGATGCCCTGTGGATTATCATTATGAAATATATAGACAATTTCAATATCTTCAGGATATTTCTTTGGGAAAACCAGATTTAAAGCTTCTTCTATACAGGTTCTCAGATTGAAAGACTGATATTCCAGTTCAAAACGTTCTGCTTCAATTTTGGAAAAATCCAGAATATCACTTATTATTTTTAACAGATTATCACTGCTTATCCTTATTGTTTCAATAAACTCCTTCTGCTCTTCCGTAATGGATGTTTCCATGAGAAGACTTGTCATACCTATAATGGCATTTAAAGGTGTCCGTATTTCATGGCTCATAGTGGCAAGGAACTGACTTTTTGCAATATTTGCCTGTTCTGCTCCGTCTTTTGCCTGTCTGAGTTCCTTTTCCATTTCTTTCGGTTCCGTAATATCCTGGACAAGTGATGCAAGGCCTATAACATCCCCTTTTTCATCAATAAGAGGGGTATTATACCAGTTACATATAATCTTTCTTCCGTCTTTAGTAATGGTTTCAGTGGTATTGCTGATGGAAGGTAAATTTATTAAATCGTGACGGATATCTGTCTGTTCCTTAATAGAAGGCGGCAGAATAATATTACCATGACGACCTGTGACTTCATCTGCTTTATAACCGAAAATTGTTTCTGCCGAAGGATTCCAGGCCAGAATATGTAATTCTCTGTCAAATTCTATATAGGCAAGAGGGGTATTTTTTGCATGAAGGGAAAGCCTCTGTTCCGATCTTTTGATTTTTTCCTCTGTCCTCTTTCTTTCCAGAACATTGGCAAAGATTTCTCCGAGCATTTTCAGGAGCATTACATCTGATTCTTTCCAATTCTTTTCTTCTTTTTCCGAAATCAGTCCGAAAATTCCAATCAGATTATGTCCGATACACATTGGAATAGCAAGAAAAGATTTTATACCATGAGCCACGATTATTTCTTTTTCTTCCTTTACTGCCGGCCATTCGTTTAAAGAAGTAATATTAATGATCTCAAGATTTCTGATCTTCCCGGCATATAGAGGAACAGAATCTAAATTTATATTTTTATAATAGTCTTTATAACTTCTGGATATAGATGTTTTCCCTTCTGCAAACCATTCATATACTTCATCAATTGTCTTTCCGTCAGATGAAAGAAGGTTGATATAACACCGATCGATTGAGAGAAATTCCCCTATGATTTTTAAAGATGTCTCCAGTTCTCTGTCTATCTCTTCCGATGTAATATTAATAAAACGTCCCGATATTGAAGATATTATCTCTTCAACAGACAGACGATAATGAAGTTCTTCCTCTGTTTTTTGCCTCATTAAATTTTCAAATTTCAGCATTTCGTTGGTTTTTTCAAGTTCCCCTGTCCGTTCCCTTACCCGATTTTCAAGTTCTTTCCGTATTTTTTCCAGGGCCTTCTCTCTTAACTTCAATAATTCTTCCGACTTTCTTCTTTCATGTGTTTCTATAGCAAGACTTATCAGGTTTGATACGGAAATAGCAAAATCCTGCTCTTCCAGAAGCCAGTCTCTCTGCTGACCTGTATGTTCACAGCATATTACACCACATCTGCGTCCCTGAGTCCTTACAGGAACATCCATCATAGAAGTTATGCCAGAAGGTTTGAGATAATTTTCTATAAACTCGGATAGTTTATATTCCGTATAAACATCTCTTACGGCAATAACCTGTTCTGACATTATAGCTTTAAAATATAAAGGATACATATACTCATAAAGAATAGTACCCTTTGAGTGAGTATTTTTATTGAAACTGAACAAATCCTGACAGATAAGGGCAGATTGTTCGCTGTCATAAAGCCATATACTGACCCTTTCCACATCAAGAGCCATAGCAGTAGTTTCTGCAATCACTTTTAACGTCTCTTCAAAAGATTTATAGTCGAGTCTGGAGAGTTTCAGTAATGCCTGCTGAATTTTACTGTTCTTTCTTTGTTGTTCCTTTATATCTTTTTCCATATATGTACTTCCTGTAATAAATGAATCGTGAAGGGTGAAGAGTGAAG
>DAIOEN010000431.1:0-3604 GCA_036746235.1 Vulcanimicrobiota bacterium
TATAAATACAGTGGAAAAAATCTTCAATACGTCTTTTGGCATAACAGAAGAAGATCTGAGAGAAATATACGTGGCTCCCATGCACAGCAAAGCGAAAGCAGAGGCACTTTAATGGACATCTTTAACAAAATATCGGATTATTCCGTATCGGGGGAATATTTTTCTGTTACATACAGGCTGACAGGTGACGAAGAGTCTGCAATGAGCAAGGCAAAAGATATATGTCTTGAACAGACTGTTGAGTTTCCCGAAGATCTTCTGACAGAATATTTCAGACATAATATTACGGGAAAAATAATATCTTTTAATAAATCTGCTATAGAAGAAACTATTAGTCAGGCAGAACCATCGGGACATCGTGAAATATTTAAAGCTGTCATAGCATATCCTGTAGAAACAACGTCATTTGAGTTCACACAGTTTCTGAATGTTCTGTTCGGAAATATCAGTCTGAAGCCGGGCATTTATGTAGAATCTTTTAATATGCCTGACAGGTTAATTGAAATATTTAGAGGGCCGAGATTTGGTATTTCAGGATTCAGAAAATTACTGTCTGTAGATAAAAGACCTCTCCTCTCTACTGCTCTTAAACCTGTGGGGCTTTCCTCAGAGGGGCTTGCTTCTCTTGCATATCAATTTGCCCTCGGAGGAATTGATATTATAAAGGACGATCATGGTCTTACAAACCAGCCCTTTGCGCCATTTGAAGAAAGAGTGACGGCATGCGCAAAAGCTGTGGAAAAAGCAAACATGGAAACAGGATATAAGTCTATTTATGTGCCGAATGTTACTGCTCCTGTAAAGGAACTTTACAAAAGGGTAAAATTCGCTAAAGAAGCAGGTGCGGGAGCTATTCTTGTTGCTCCGGGCATTACCGGGTTTGACACCATGAAATACCTTGCAGATGATGATAGATTTTCACTACCTGTTATCAACCATCCTGCCTTTCAGGGAAGTTTTGTATTGAGTGAGAGCGGAATTTCTTACTATGCCCTCTTTGGTCAGATTGCCAGACTTGCAGGGGCCGATGTCACGATTTATCCTAATTTCGGCGGACGTTTCTCTTTCTCGAAAGGGGCATGTAAAGAAATTCTTCTTGGCTGTTCTGTCCCTATGGGTCATATAAAAACCATATTCCCCTGTCCCGGCGGCGGAATGACTTTTGAAAATATACCTGATATGGTTAATTTTTACGGCCATGATGTAATTTATCTTATAGGTGGAGGCATGTTCAGGCACAGTAATGATCTGGTTGCAAATGCAGGATATTTTCGTAAAATGGTTTCAGGAGGGTGAATGGCGAGTAGTGAGTAGTTGGTTATCCCCTTCACCCTTCACCCTTCACCCTTCACTTTATCAGTATAAAAAACGATTTTTCTTCCCACGATTCTTCATCTTTTTCCCATGGTCTGGCATATCTAAAGGAAATAACGGTTTTTCCTTTAGATATGCCTTTAAGAGTCCATATTTCTTTCCCTCCTGACCCGGGAAGAAGATTATCTTTTTTTGCATATTTACAGGAAATTAAAGTAACCATTGTTTCATCAAGCTTCTGTAATTCCCATTTATATCCGGTAGAAGGGTTTGAATCGAGTGTTATGGTAAATTCTTTACCTTCTGTTACGGATGTTATTGGTTCCATACAGTCATCCTGGCTATGGGACCAGCTTCCGTACATAGGATTTGGTATTATGATGAGATCTTTTCCTATCCTGTCTTTTACATCTTCAAATTTATATTTTGTCGTATCATAAAGATCATGAGCGGAATCTCCTATTCTCATAAGAATATTCTGCGGCCCTGTGTTTCCGTATTCGGGGTAACCTTTTATATTACCGTCTGCCACATCTTTTACTCTCAAAACCTTGTCTGTATCACGAGCATAGGAGCCTGTCTTCATAAGGCACATATCATAGTTAAATCCGAAAGTTTTTAAATTATTCAATGTAAGTTCTCTCAACTGGGGCTGAGTATTGGTAATCAGTATTACCTTACCTCCGAGTTTTTTTACTGTCTGCGTAAATTCTACCGCACCTGGAACAGGTAATGCTTCATTTTTTTTATACCATTCTATCCATTCTTCGTCAGAATATTTTTCCCCTCTTTCTTCAAGACCTATTATATGGTTGACAGTGTTGAGTATTGTGTCGTCTATATCCATCACAACACACCAGTTAGCAGGTTTTTTATCTTTTACCATTTTTTCGAGGCTTACAGTTGCATTTTCATAGGCCTGACAGGCACATAGCTTATATTCATCAGAACTGCTTACCCACAGAGTTCCGTTGTTCAGTTTTATTTTTTTACATTCATCTGCCTGTAAATTATTTGTGATGAATATGAGCAGCAAAAGCACTAAAAAACAGAAGAATTTATTTTTTTCTATCATGTATATAACTCCTTATTGTGAATATGTATTTATCGTTCTGAATAAACTGTTAACCAGTAGCTCACGAAACAGATTCCTCTATATTCCCCTTCCCGTTTAAGGTAAGTAATCTGACTTTCTGGAAACATGAACAGACCATTTCTTTGCTGTGAGTGGCCATGATCATAGTTTTACCTGATTTTTTTGTGAGATTATCGAGAATGGATAATATTTGTTGTCCCGTTTCGAAATCAAGGTTTCCTGTAGGTTCGTCTGCAAGTATCAATACAGGATCATGAGATAAAGCCCTCGCAATGGCAACTCTCTGCTGCTCACCTCCCGAAAGCTGATCGGGATAGCTTTTCCTCCTGTCTGAAAGGCCTGTCTGTTCCAGAATTTCAAAGGCTTTTTTTTCTTCTTCTTTTCCTGTAAGACCGTTTAATTCAAGAGGGAGGAGAAGGTTTTCTTCCACCGTAAGAGTAGGTATGAGATTGAAGAATTGAAATATAAATCCGATGTGTTTCCGTCGAAATAGTGTCCTTTCATGTTCTGATAGTCCCGTAATATTTATATTATTTATAAATACATGACCTGATGACGGCAGATCTATACCGCAGAGAAGATTTAAAAGGGTAGACTTGCCTGAACCGCTTCTTCCCAGGAGTACTATTACTTCACCTCTGTTTACAGTTGCCGTAATATCTCTGAGAACAGTTCTGTCAATCCTGCCTTCCGGATAGGTTTTACTGAGAGCCTGTAATTCTATAAAAGATTTTCCATTTATCATATTGTCTTATTTTTTATATAAAAATAGAAGTGCAGGCACTTCTATTTTCACTATTATAGTTGCATAACTATCTCTATGCGTGATGCATGATACGCGATTAAACCTGTCACGCGTTACGCGTCATGACAACTTAAAGGTATAGAAAAAATGCGAACATGTAGAGACAGGTTTATCTAAATAATTTATTTTTTCTTACCTTTTTTCTCTTCATCTGGCTTTACTACCGGCGGATCGGGATTTAAAGCCGTCCATTCGCCGAGAAAATTAAATTTCTCTTTATCAGGTTTTACTACCGGCGGATCGGGATTTAAAACGTTCCATTCACCGAGAAAATTAATTTTTTCTTTATCAAGATCCTTATTTTTATCTTCTTTTTTCTTTTTGTTCATGTCCTTCATTCCTTTGTGGTTTCACTGTGAGCACTGTTTGTTTTAAACCAGTTAACTACT
>DAIOEN010000432.1:0-3599 GCA_036746235.1 Vulcanimicrobiota bacterium
GAGACATACCAAATGAAATAACCTTGATTAAACTTTCAAAAACTCTCGGTGTATCTGAAGCAGAAATGCTTGAAAGTGCAGGGAAAGCACAGATCAGCCCGGAAGAAGAATTCAGAAGATATTTACGGGAGCTCATTGATAAAAATCAACTTACTCTTACACAGGTAGAAGTAAAATCCGGTATTTCTAATTCTTATTTATCACAGATACTTTCAGGGAAAAGAGGAATTCCTCCTGAAGAAACCCTGAGAAAATTGTCTCGTTCTCTTGGAATAAATGAATTTGAAATGCTGGAAAAAGCAGGAAAATTGCCGTCTGATTTCAAACAGCAGGTACAGCAGTATCTTAAAATTACACAACCGGTAAGTGAAAAAAAAGAAGATAAAAAACCGGTTATAGTTAATCTCGGAAATAAGATCAAAAGAGCCCGTCTTGAAAAAGGCTATACTATAAGTGATCTGTCTATGTCAATGTGCTACCCGGAAGAATTATTAAAAGACATAGAAGAAGGCAAACAGCATCCGGGAAAAGGAACACTGCATGCCCTGTGCCATGCCCTGGGAAAAACAATGGAATATTTTCAGGAAGAAGAGAATTCATACTCTGATTTACATCAGGCTGATTACCTGGATAACCGTTTTAATAAACTTCAGGAACAGTTAGAAAAAATATATAAAAGTGTCAATACAAGTTCTTCATCGGAACTGGTAAGAAACCTGAAAAGATTGCCTGTATACTCTCTTTCTTCAAAAGTGGAAAAGGATTTTTTTCATGACGGAAGGATAGAAGGTTATATTTATCTGCCGGGAGATTTTTTTATTGATACGGAAGCAGTAATTATAGTGGAACAAACAGGGATGGAACCTTTAATATCATCGGGAGATAAACTCCTGTTGAAGAAAAAAGATACAATGGAAAAAGAAGGTCAGTTATGTCTTTTTTACGATTGTAAAGAAAAAGTATATCTTGTTAAACACATATTTTCAGGCCTGGAAGGAAAACTGATGGCAGGCTTAAACAGAAAAGAGGCTATTTTTAATTTCTACGAAGAACGCCACAGAGAAATAACAATTCTTGGCATAATAAAATATTTAATCAGAGATCTTGAAGAAAGTAATATGGAAACATAAAAATTATCGAGAATAATCAGTAATCAGCTATATGTCAGATAAAGCCTGCCAGAGCTGATTCAGATGAAATATTTCAGATTATGGATTTCTGACTTCAGATACAGGGTTGCCCATAAACCTTAACAAATGAACATTCCCTTCAAGAGAGGAGATATAAATTGAAAAACGTTATATTACTATTTTTATGTATATTTTTTTTAACAGGTTGTAATAATAATGGAGCAAATCAGGGTAAAATTCCGACACCAAGACTCTCTTCTTCCCCTGTAGCAAATGAACCGCAGGAACCGGTTAAAATAGACAGTCGCAAAAAAATCTTATTCTACTCCGATAGAACCGGTCATATGGAAATTTATGTCATGAATATAGACGGAAGCAACCAGCAGCAGCTTACATATTATAACACCTACACAAGATCGCCTGCATGGTCCGGAGATGGTAAATACATAGCCTTTGAATCTACAAAAGATAATGTCGATAAAGAGATTCGTACCTTTGAACTGTATATCAGGGATATGGATAAAGGAAATATTAGAAGACTGACAGAAAATAATTATGATGACTGTTCTCCCTGCTGGTCACCGGATGATAAAGAAATTGTATTCATGTCCAAAAATGGTTCCGATGAACATTATGGAATATTTGTGAGAAATCTGGAAACCAATGTAGAACAACAGCTCCTTGCAGATATTTATGATAACAGAAATCCCAACTGGTCACCGGATGGCACAAAAATTGCATTTGAATCAAATCATAATGGTAATTATGATATATGTGTTATGAATAAATCAGGAGGGGATATATGTGATCTTACAAAAGATACTATTGATGAGAGAAATCCCTGCTGGTCCCCGGACGGGAAAAAAATTGCCTACTGTGTATATGAGAAAAATCGTAAGTCATCTATATATGTAATGAATTCTGACGGAAGTGGTCCAGCAAGATTAACAAACAGTTCTTCCAGTGATATATTACCTTCATGGTCAAATGATGGTAAAAATATATTCTTTTCTTCCAATCGTAAAGAAAGTATGGATATATATATAATGGAAGCAAATGGCGGAGAGGCAAAACAGATTACCAGCAAATTCGGAGTCGATGTGGGAGCGAAATGTCAGCCATAAATGGCGTGACGCGTAACGCGTGACGGGTTCATACCTGCACATAACATATTACCCGTTACGACTATAATCTGTGAAAAAATATATTGAGAGAGGTGAAGGTCTGTGGTCAGGAAAGCATTTTTTTGTATAATAATACTTTGTATTATAGCAGGAGGAATATTTTCTCAGGAAATCAAACCCGGTCTGGAGATAAAAAAAGTAACTCCTTCAAAAGGTAAAGTAGGAGATAGTATTGTAATTACAGGCTCGGGGTTCGGAGATGAACAGGGAAGTGTACTCATTGGAGATACGGAATCTACAATTATATCCTGGAATAGTAATCAAATAATTGCCGTTATATCTCTCGGTTCTTCAAGCGGTAAACTTAAGGTTATTACTCCCGACAGACATGGCACCTTTCCTTTTACAGTAATACCAGGCTGGAATATATTTCCTTCACCTACAGATACCTTTCTTAAAGCTGTTGCCTTTCGTTCTCCAAGGGACGGATGGATTATGGAAAAAACAGGAGAAGGAAGATTTTTTCATTTCAACGGGATACTCTGGGAAGGTGTTGATAAAGATATTAACAGCAACTGGATAAGTGACATATGTTTTTTACCTTCCGGAGAAGGATGGGCAGTAGGTGGTTCAGGTACCATACTTCACTTCAACAAAAAGAAATGGGACATATTTGCAGATGCCCTTACAGGAGATGATTTAAATGATGTATTTTTCCTCTCTCCTAAAGACGGATGGGCTGTAGGAAGCGCAGGAAGAATTGTCCATTACTATGACTGGACAGTCCATGATATATCATGGAAAAAAGAAAATGCCTTACCGGTTTTTGATACATTAAATGCAGTTCATTTCATATCCCCTGACAGAGGATGGGCTATGGGACAGAATGGAACCATACTGGAATACCACAGAAAAAAGTGGGCATCTCTCACAAGTCCCACATCTTCCATCTTAAATTCTATGGATTTTGCCTCTGAAAATAACGGGTGGGCCTGCGGTGCAGGAGGAACAATCATTCATTTCAATGGCAGAGCCTGGGTAAGCTATATCAGCCCCGTAACGGAAAACCTGAATGCAATCTGTATGATTTCAGATGATAACGGGTGGATTGCAGGAGAAAAGGGAACACTATTGCATTACAACGGACATAGCTGGGAAATTGAAAAAGGCCCCACTATAATAAATCTTCACGATCTTTATTTTCTTGCACCTGATACAGGATGGGCTGTAGGAGAACAGGGAGTTATTCTCTATTATCACTAAGTACCGTAACAGGTAAAAGGGTACCCATAAAAAGCTTCTGCCTGGCAGGCTCTGGAGAAGAAAAATTAGTTTTTTATATAGT
>DAIOEN010000433.1:0-3586 GCA_036746235.1 Vulcanimicrobiota bacterium
CTGAAAAAACCTATGGGATTGAAATTTTCATCATGGAATTTTCCTCCGTCAAAATAACCTATACTGCAGGAATTAGAACCTTCTATTCTTCCGTCTTCTCTTATCATGCCTACCATATTGTAATCTCCGTCCATTATTTCTCCGTTACTGGTTATATAACCGATAATACTGGAATTTTTATCCTGTATGGTTATTATTCCTGGCAAAAAATCAGCCATTGCTGCTGAAGAAATTATGGCCACTGATATTATTATAAGATAGATTGCAAGATAATTTTTCATACATAATACCTCTTTCTAATGCTTTATACCATATAGCTTTTAAAAAATTATAGTCGAAAAGATAAAAAAAATCAATGAAAAAGATTTTATGATTGTGTTTTTTATGACAGGTAAATTCATCTGTAATGGAAATCATTGTTAATTCAATAAATCTATTAATCAGTGAAAAGTGAGTAGTGAATAGTGAAAAGTAAGTAAAATCCACTTTTTTTCACTTTTCACTTTTCACTTTTCACTCCGAATATTCTTTGATAAAAATTTTTTTCCATTGTATGTAAAATTACTGTCATTTTTTAACACAATCTTTATCATTGCCTTTAATTATTATAAGTTGTATAATTATATGCAGTCCCCTGTATTATAAGGAGGAAAATACTATGGACATGATATTCGGTGCGGGGCAGGAACATGCAGATATATCAGGTAAGACGGATGAAAATCATATAGGTTATAAAGAAAAAAATGAAGAACTGGAAAAACTTAATGAGGAACTCGGTAAGCTTAACCTGGAATTAAAGACACTGGATCAGATGAAATCAAATTTACTTTCCAATGTATCTCATGAATTGAGAACTCCTCTTGTTGCTATTAAAGGTTATACGGATCTTATATTCAAAGAGAAAATAGGACCTGTTAATCCTCAGCAAAAAAGAGGCCTTGAGATATCTTTGAAAAGTATTGACAGATTAATATCTCTTATTGATAATCTCCTTAATTTTTCCAGGATGGAAATGGGTTTTGAAAAGTTAAAATTATCTACGTTTAATTTGATTGATGTCGCAGAACAGGAAGTTCAATTAATAAAATCCAGGGCAGATGAGAGAAGAATTACAATAACCACCATGTTCCCATCTCATGCTGTTATGATAAGAGGAGACAGGGATAAAATAAGTCAGGTTTTTATTAATTTACTTGAAAATGCCGTTAAATTTAATAATTACGAAGGTAAAATTCACATAGAAATAAGTATGTCAGGAAAAGAACTTGTAATAGTGAAAGTGGCAGATACTGGAATAGGTATCCCGCAGAATGCTCTCGATAAAATTTTCGATCGCTTTTATCAGGTAGATGGTTCTCACAGCAGAAAATACGGAGGTACCGGTATAGGTCTTTCTATAACCAGTAATATTATTCGCCTTCATGGAGGTAAAATTTCTGTAAACAGTCAGGAAGGGAAGGGATCGTATTTTACCTTTGCTTTACCTGTATATGCCCGGGAAGAAGAGATTTCATCAATTAAAATAAATAGAAAAATTTCTTTTAAGGGTATGATAGAAGTTTACTGTCAGGATAAAAGTAAAAGTAAAGATATGAAAATACTCCTTGAAAAAAATGGTTTTTCAATACTTACGACATCTTATCAGAGTGAATCCGTTTATATAGCAGAGAAATATAAACCTGAATTAATCATATGGAATGTGGATACTGTAGAACAGGAGACTGTAGATAATTTACATTATCTTAAAGAAAACATTGTGACCAGGAATATACCTTTAATTATAATATCGAAGATTGAAGGAATAGAGAAAAAATATCAAATAAATGCAGAGGTTTTTTTATCAGAGCCTCTTGATAAGGAAAGTCTTATATTTGTAGTAGAAAAATATCTTTCTTCTGCTGTTTATATTACAGGTAAGAGACCTTCTGTTCTTATAATCTCTGATAGATGTCATTCCGATTATTATCTTACCTGTTCTATTACTCATCTTGGTTTAACTCCTTTATGTATTTCCATGACAGAAAATAAACTGGAAGAAGGACTTTCTTATGAACCGGGTGTTATAATTCTGGATACGATGAAACCTGAAGATTATATTTCATGTCTTTTAGCTGAGTGTAAATCTATTCCTGTTATAGTCTTAAAAAATTCTTCATCAACAGGTATATTTGAAAAAAATAATAATATTCATGTTATAAGCCGTCCTTTTTTACTTGGTGAACTGGAAGAAAAGATACAGTCTTTATTGAATAGAGAACCTCTCTGTTTTATTCCCCCTTCTTCGGAAATCACGGAAACGTCGCCGAAAAAGAAATCAATTCTTGTAGTAGATGATGAGCCGGAAGTTGTTAATCTTATAGAGATGGTTCTTTCGTCGGACGATTATAAGATAAAAACAGCTTTTTCCGGTAAATCTGCTATTGAGATTATAGAAAAAGAAGATTTTGGAATAGTATTACTCGATATAGCTATGGCAGACCTGGATGGTATAGAAGTGTGCAGAAAGATAAAATCAAATTCGAGAACAAGGTCAACGCCTGTTTATATGATAACCGCCCTTATAACAGAAGAAATAAAACATAGAGCTCTGGAAGCAGGAGCAGACGGTTATCTTACAAAGCCTTTCAAGATAAATGCATTGATTGATATAGTGTTTAAGACACTTGGAGTTAATAACAGTGAACAGTGATCAGTGACCGGTAGGGGGCAAACCACTGTATTCGCCCGGTACCGGTGAAAAAACGCATTACGCATTACGCATCACGAACTACCCGTCACGCGTCACCCGTTACGCGTCACGATTATAAAATAAAAGGAGTGTTATTTCTATTATGTCATTATCTATTAACGACCTGCAGCCAGCTGAATTCTGGAAGCATTTTCAAAAAATCACATCTATTCCCAGGGGTTCCGGTAATGAAGGTGCTATAAGGGACTATATTATTTCCATAGCAAAGGAACATGGACTTTCCTGTAAAGTTGACGGGAAAGGAAACCTTGTAGTATCGAAAAACGGAACGGCAGGTTATGAAAATGGACCAGTTGTAATTCTTCAGGGCCACCTGGATATGGTCTGTGAAAAAAATAAAGGAATAGAACATGATTTTACTAAAGATCCTATAAAACTTAAGATTGACGGAGATTACCTCAAAGCCCAGGATACAAGCATGGGAGCAGATAACGGTGTGGGAGTAGCCACTTCGCTTGCCGTGATGGTAAGTAAAGACCTGCCTCATCCTCCTCTGGAATTCCTCTTTACGGTAGAAGAAGAAGTGGGACTTAACGGTGCAAAGTTTCTTACATCAGATTTCCTTAAGGGAAGAACCATGCTGAACCTTGATTCCGAACAGGAAGGAGATTTTTTTGTCGGATGTGCCGGCGGCCTTGACGGAGAGATAAGGATACATATTGACAGGGAAGATGTTCCTTCAAATATGTCACCGTTCCTTGTAAAAGCATCAGGTATGAAGGGTGGCCATTCCGGTCTTGAAATTGATAAAGGCCATGCCAATGCCATAAAGGTTCTGAACCGTTTTCTCTGGAATATTATGAAAGATATTGATGTAAAAATAGAGAATTTCTCAGG
>DAIOEN010000434.1:0-3554 GCA_036746235.1 Vulcanimicrobiota bacterium
GAGTTAAATGTCTTGTTTCTTTATACCAGAGACAGAAATGGGTAAGTCCCAGATGTTTTGTTATAACTCCTTTCGGATTTCCCGTAGAACCTGACGTATATATGATGGTAACGGCATCTTCCGGCACATTTACGGAAGAAAGATTGCTCCTGTCTCCTTCATAAAGTTTTTCATCATCAAGGTATAAAACGGTGCCTCCGAAGTTTACTTTTTCCGCCAGATCCTGTCTGGTAAGGAGTATAGAGGAATCACTGTCTTTCAGCATATATTCTATCCTGGAAGGAGGATATTCATGATCTACCGGTATATAGACACCTCCTGACTTGATTGAGGCTATTACTGCTATTACCATTTCCAGAGAACGATCTATAAAGATGCCTGCAGTTTTTCCTCTTCCAATACCTTTTTCTCTCAATACACGGGCAAGAGCATTGGCTTTTTCGTTTAATTCCCGATAAGTAATTGTTTCATCTTTATATGTAACAGCCGTATTATCCCCGTATTTCTCCGCTGCTTCTTCCAGTAAATCTTTCATCATAAGATTCCTGTCATAGGGCCACTCTGTATTATTAAATCCATAGAGAATCTCTTCTTTTTCTCTCTGTGGCATAATTTCCGCATCTTTAATCGATTTTTCCGGGTTTTTCATAATCCACAGGGCTGCTTCATAGATATGAGCAATGAGTCTTTTTATAACACTTTCTTCAAAAGTATCTCCGTCATAAAGGACTCTCATAGAGATTTTTTCCGTCATGCCGCAGGAAATTGTAATACTATAGTTTGTCCTTTCAAAGGCTCCCAGGTCAACAGGATTGAGTTTTTCATGACTTCCCTTCACGTCTCTTATAGGATAATTCTGATAAACAAAAATACTGTCAAAGAAAGGAGAATCGGGAGATAAATCTGTAAAAGATTTTATCTCATTTAAAGAGATCATAAAGTGATTGGATGATGTCTGGAAAGACTCATGAGCCTCTATAAGCTGTGAGATTATATTTATATTTTCATCTATTCTGGTTCTCACAGGTACGGCGTTTATAAAGAGTCCTACCATATGCTCCACTCCCCTGAGCTCTGCAGGACGGCCTGACACAGTTGCTCCGAACAGAACGTCACTGTAACCGCTGTATTTTGAAAGAACTATAGCCCAGGCCATCTGTAACAGGACATTTACCGTAATCTTATGATCTCTCGCGAACTCCGAAACCTGAGCGGCAAAGCTTTCAGGGTAAAAATCTCCTGTTTCTTTTACATTGGGCATATAACCGTGGCTGTCGGATTTTACCGATCTTCTGCCTATATTAAGAGGTGTAGGAACAGAGAAACCTTTCACATATTCCTTCCAGTATTTTTCAGTTTCAGATTTTTTAACATTCCTGAACCATTTGATATATTCTTCATAGGGAGGACTTTCCGGAAGTTCTACCTGTTTATTTTCTATAAAAGCTCTGTAACAGGCGGTTACTTCACCGGTTATAACAGGTAAAGACCATCCGTCCTGAATGATATGATGGGAAGTCCATACGAATATATAATGGTCTGCCTCTAGTTTTATAAGATGAAATCTCATAAGACATGGTTTTGTAAGATCAAAACCGGCATTTCTGTCTGAGAGAAGATATTTTTCCAGTTTTTCCTCTATGTTCTGTAAAGAAGTCCAGTCTTCCCTGTGCCACGAGATAGGAACGTCTCTGTAAACAATCTGAGCAGGTTTTTCCATGTCATGCCATACAAAGGCACTTCTTAATATGGTATGACGGGAGATTACTTTTTCCCATGATGCACGCAGTGCGCCTTCATCTATATCTTCTCTGTAATGCCAGTAAATCTGCATGGAATATTCATCGGAACCGGGAGCATAGATGGTATGGAAAAGCATACCTTCCTGGAGAGGAGTAAGGCCGTAAATAGATTCTACGGAAGAAGATTCAGTTATAGTGTCAAGGAATGCCTGGCTTACCGCAGCAAGAGGGAAATCAGAGGGCGTAAAGTGTTTTCCTTCTGTTTTCACACAGTGGTCAATAATCTCTTTGAGGCTCTCTATAAAAGAATCTCCAATATGTTTAACTGTTTCTTCTTTCCAGATATTACTGCTGTAAGTAAACATCATGGACAGAATTCCCTTTGAAATAAATCCGTTCATATCCAGAAGATTTATTATACCGTTCTCAGGAGATACGGACGGGCCCACAGATTCTTCTGTTCCGCAGAGCAGCTCTCCGTCAAGAATAGAGGAGTCAATCTGGCCCAGATAATTAAAGCCCACTCTTCTGCATTCCAGTTTCTTTAAATCTTCTTTATATTCTGAAAGGTATCTTAACACTCCATAGGAAAGCCCTTTATCGGGTACGGAACGAAGTATTTCTTTTACGGATTTTATAATAGTTCCCGGTTCCATGGAAGAACTCTTCAAACGGACAGGGAATATGGAAGTAAACCATCCTGCAGTGCGGGACAGGTCTACTTCTTCAGTAATTTCTTCTCTTCCATGTCCTTCAAGATTGATAATCACTTCAGGCACATTTATGGCACGGTTAAATGCCAGAAGAAGAGAAGAAAGCAATATGTCGTTAATCTGAGTGTTATAGGCAGAATAAATTTCATTTATTAAAAGATCTGTTTCCTGTAATGGCAGACTGACTTTATATTCTCTTATATCGGAGAATTTTGATTCTTTATACTCTACAGGGAAAGGTGAAATATCTCTGAGAACATTGAACCAGTAACCCCTGTGAGCTTCTGCATTGTATTTCCTTAAAGCGAGCGACCATTCTCTGTAAGAAGAAGTCTTTGGCGGGAGAGAAGGAGTTTCACCTGCAGAAATACTTCTGTATATACTGTGGAAATCTTCTATGATTATTCTCCATGATACCATATCAACACAGAGATGATGCACTGCGATAAATAGTCTGTCTCTGCCGTCACTGTGTCCTTTAAAAATAACCGCTCTTACCGTCGGGCCTTCAGTTATATCAAGAGATGATTGAATGGATATACATTTTTCAGTAATAAATTCCGACTGAGCAGATATGTCCAAAAGATCTGCTGTTTCAACGGAAACATGAGATTTCTCAGGACTTTCATACCACTGGAGCCATTTACCGTCTGACTCAGTGCCCGGGCCAGCTTTCTCTTCACCTTCTTCGCCGTCTATATGTTTGAATCTGAGTCTCAGCCCGTCATGATGGGTCTGAAGGATATTCAGAGTTTTTTCTATAACGTCTGCTGCCACGTCCTGTTTCAGACTGAAGAGAAAAGACTGGTTGAAGTAATTTAATTCTGTGAATTCCCGTTCAAAGAACCATTCCTGTACAGGTATTAAAGGCACTTCTCCCGATAGTATCTTCTGTTCTCCTTTAACAGCGGCTTTTTCTTTAATTTCAGAAGAAAGGGAGGCTATAGTGGGATTACGAAGAATAGTCGATGCAGTAATATGGATTCCTTCATTGTTCGCCCTTGCCGCTATCTGAATACTCATAATCGAGTCTCCGCCAAGGCTGAAGAAATTATCATAAATGCCGACTCTGTCACAGTTAAGGACTTCTTTCCATATG
>DAIOEN010000435.1:0-3546 GCA_036746235.1 Vulcanimicrobiota bacterium
ATGTCAAAAAAGATATGGAAAGAGCACAGAAATTATTTGATGAAGGTGTAATACCTGCCCAGCAGCTTGATAGATCGAAAAACCTTTATGCCTCTGCAGAAAGTGCTCTTAATATAGCAAAACAGAATTTGAGCCTTGTTCAGGAAGGCCCGAGAGCACAGGAAATAGAAATAGCAAGACAGCAGGTGCTGCAGGCCCGGGAAGGGCTTAAGGCAGCAGAATCTACAAAATCACTGGTAGAAATGAAAAAACAGCAATTTTCTATAGCAGAAAAACAGGTAGAAGAGGCAAAAGCTGCTCTTGAACTTGCCGGTGCCGGATTTTTGCAAAACCGGATAAAAGAGCAACAGATAACAGTGACAAAAGCACAGCTGGAACAGGCAGAAGCAAATTATGAACTTGCCAGAGATAACTGGAAAATGGTAGAGGTAAAGAACAGAGATGTAGAAGGAGCAAAAGCTCTTGTCAAACAGAGGGAAGCAGCACTGAAACTTGCCAGAACACAGCTTCAAAATTCCATAGTAAAATCTCCTATTGATGGTACTGTAAAATTAAAAGTAGCAGAAATCGGTGAGGTTATACCGTCAGGAAGTACAATACTTAAACTTGCCGACCTGAACGATATGTGGATTTCCGTATATATTCCGGAGGATCAGTACGGTCAGATTACCCTGAATGATAAAGCTACTGTAACTGTTGATAGCTGGCCCGGTAAGTCCTTTAACGGGTATGTGAGCTATATAGCTTCAGAAGCGCAGTTTACGCCTAAAACCATACAGACCCAGAAAGACAGAGTAACTCTTACCTATGAAGTCAGGGTAAAGGTAGATAATAAAGAGCAGAATCTTATCCCCGGTATGCCGGCAGATGTGGAAATAGTGAGCAGTAATCAGTGAGCAGTGAGCAGTGACCAGTGACCAGTGACCAGTGACCAGTGATTAGTACTGACTGGTAACTGATCACTGATAACTGCTCACTGAAAAAGGAGGTACCGTTAAAACTATTTATGAAATATTTCTTTATATTATTTATATATATATTATTAATTACTTCGCTGTCAGCCCAGGAAATGGCTGTTAAAATAGATCTCAAAACATGTATAGAAAATTCTCTTGCAACGGATCTGACTCTGAAAGAAGCCATTGCCGATGTTTCTGTAGCGGAAGGACAGCTTAAACAGGCAAGATCAGGACTTTTTCCGTCACTTTCTGCTACTGCATCATACAGTAAAAGAAATGAAGTTCCTGAAATTACTATACCTGGCATGCTTTCAGAAGGTCTTATAGATGAAAACCAGCATGATGTGACCTTTACAATGAAATATCTTATTTATGACGGAGGAGGCGTTTCCAGTTTATCTTCCCAGGCAGAAGCAAATCTGGAAGGGTATAAAATAAATGAAGAAAAAACGGCAGAAGATGTTATTTATAAATCATCAATATCTTATTTCAATGCACTCAGATGGAAATATTTTGTCCATGTGGCAGAGGAATCAGTAGAACTGAGTAAAGAACAACTGGATATTGCCAGAAGCAGATTTGATGCAGGCACTGCGGCAAAGGCAGATGTGCTTAAAGCAGAGGCCCAATTATCTGAATCTGAGATCAGACTTTTGGAGGCAAATAATAATTTTAATATTGCTCTGTCTTCACTGAATGATACTATGGGAATACCTCTGACTACACCTCTGGAATTAAAGGAAGATTATGTTTATAAAGAATGGAATGTAACACTTGAAGAATGCCAGCGAGAGGCCATGAAAGAAAGACTTGAAATAAGAATAATAGAAAAAACTAAAGAATCCCTTTACTATGCAACAGAATTTGCCAGAAGTGCATGGTACCCGTCTGTATTCCTGAAATTGGATTACACTCCTTACGGAAATTCCCTTCTTTCTCAGAACAATACACTTGTCGGCACAGTAGGAGCACAGTTTAATATATTTGATGGATTTAAAACAGGAGGAAATGTAGATGAAGCAGATGCAAAATATGAAAAGGTTACGATTAGAGAAGCAGATGTAAAGAAAAAGGTAACTCTCGATGTACAGAAATCTTTTCTCACCTTTCAGAGCAACTCTAAAAAGGTTTTAGAAGTGGAAAAAAATCTTGAATCGTCAAAGGAAAGTTTCAGAGTTGCCCAGATAAGTTACAGAGAAGGCATAAGCCCTTTTATAGATGTAAATCAGGCACAACTGGTGCTGATAAATGCAGAGGTGACCAGAGTTCAATCTATATATGATTATTATGTGGCAAAACTGGATCTTCTCAGGGCGACAGGCTTGTTGAAAGAAAATTTTGATCCTTCTTCTTTAGATGGAATTTAATTTATATAAGAATCGTGAAGGGTGAAGAGTGAAGGGTGAAGAGAGGATGATTTCTCATTCTTCGTTGTGATTAGCCGGTCATGGCGGTTGGAGTAAAAGTGAAAACTTTCACTAAAAGGAGCAATTTTATGGATAATATAAAAATACTTCTGGCAGAAGATGATGTTCTTAACAGAAAGATAATTCTCGCAATGCTGAATAAAATGGGCCATAAAGCAGATGTGGTAAAGAATGGCAGGGAAGTGATAGAAACTCTAGAAAAAGAGTTTTATGATGTTATATTTATGGATATTTATATGCCCGGTATGACAGGCGTTGAAGTAACAAAATACATAAGAGAATGTTTCCCGAAAGAAAAACAGCCCGTGATAATAGCCATAACAGGCGGGGCTTTAAATGGAGACAGAGATGACTGTTTCGGCGCAGGTATGAATGACTATATACATAAACCTGTGACTAAAGAGAAATTATGTGAAGCCCTTAAGAACTATACTAAAGGTAATCTGAATGGGAATTTTTCTTCATCTTTTCAGAAAGAGACGGAAGAACAAATTTTTAATAAATCTGAAATAATGAAAAGATTGAGCGGTGATAAAAGTTTGATACAGGATATTGTAGAAATGTTTATCAGTAACGCTCCACCTCAATTTGAGAAATTAAAGAAAGCTCTTGATGGTAATGATAGAGAAACTCTGAAGATAACAGCTCATACCATCAAAGGCTCTGCGAAAAATGTCAGTGCCGCTCAGGCAGCTTCCATTGCTTTTGAAATAGAAAAAAAATCAGGAGAAGAAAATTCTGAAGAGATTTCTTTACTTATAAAAAAACTTGAAGACAGCTATTATAAATTCAAGGAATTTGTAAGTAGAGATTATTTGTCTGATGAAATATAATGATAGAAACTATTAACCTGACAAGAAAATTTAATGAAATTACAGCAGTAAATTCTATGTCTCTCTCTGTAAAGAAAGGAGAAATATTTGCTCTTGTAGGGCCTGACGGAGCAGGTAAAACTACCACTATGAGAATGCTTACTGCCATTATGGAGCCTACGGAAGGAGAAGCCAGAGTGGCAGGTTTCGATATAAGAACAGAAGGTGAATCTTTAAGAGAACATATTGCCTATATGTCACAGAGATTTGGGCTCTATGAAGATCTTACGGTAGAAGAAAATATGGTTTTTTATGCAGATCTCTATGATATTCCTTATAAAGAAAGGC
>DAIOEN010000436.1:0-3496 GCA_036746235.1 Vulcanimicrobiota bacterium
TTCTGTATCTCCCCAATCAATTGGGAAGGATTAGAACGACCCCCATTCCTAAAAATTGTTGTTTCCCTTTTTCCTGCCATATAGTATCTTCATTATTTATTATAGAAATAAGAATAAATTCTCCTTGTTTGACAGAAATATCGGTTGAGTAAGTTCAAGATGGGTTTCATCCATTATTTTTGCTTTTATTACTGTCATAAACTTCAACTCCCTTACTTTTATTATAAGATAAATTTTATTATTTACAACATAAGAAATTTAATATTTTAATATTTTTCTTTAATTTGTTACAATAGAGAAGTCACTTATAGGTTATTATGAAAGCAAAAAAGATATAAAAAGGAGATGAAAATTATGGAAAAAATAAAATCTGACCGTGACGCCATAATTTTTCTTGGACTGTTAACCCATGCATATCTGACATGGGATCCGCCGGTATCTGCAGGAACTGATCAGTATGGGAAACCTGATTTTACACATTTCTCCGGCTTAAATATTCATTCTCTGATGGTGGATAATATCTATGGTGAAGTCCTGGCTTTAGAAAAAAATGGAATACATCAGGAAGAGAATCCACTGGCCCATGCAGAGCAACGTACAATTCTGGCTGCTATAGTTCATATACCATAATTTCATAAATTTATAAATCTGCAATCAAACAGAGCAATTTTATGTTATAATTAATAATAAATAAGCTGATCTCACATAAAAAGGATTTGAATAATATGGCTTCCCCAGACAAAGTTATAAAAGATGATAAAACCATAAAGGATCTATTTGATGAAGGTATTATAGTGCCGGTAAGAGCAATATATGAGGTAAAGTTTAAACCTATTTTCAAATTAAAGGATAAATTAGGTTATATAGCCGATAAGTTAAAAGTTCATTATACTGAAACCAGTATCATTAATGAAGAAAGTAAAAAAGAAGAAGTAATAAATTTTATAAAGTCTAATATAGTTACATATTTCAGTTTTAGTACATTTAAAGTTGTAAATATTTCTTTAAGGAGCGAATTTAATATCGAAGATATTGTTATGGAAATTAATAATGCTCCCAGAAAAATAACCGGTTTAAATATTTTCGGACAAAAAGATGAGGATAAAATAAAATTTGATATTGAACGTATAGGAGTCAGGTTGGAATACATAGGTAATATAAATAAAAATATCAGATTAGAGGATTTTGATAAAAGAAAAATATTTAACCAGGACTTTCTGAATAGTTTAGGATGTGGTGCAAAAAAAGATAAATTATGGCAGGTGCGGTTCAAAATCGGTGAAGAAAACTGCCAGAAAGGTGATACGGAAACCATTCTCACTATTCAATCGAAGACAGATGGTATGAGTCTGGATAGTGCGTGGAGAATAATCAGTGAAAGAACTATAAATAAGCTAAAAGGTAGTATTGATAGCGAAAAATTAGATATTTTAAAAAATTTACAAAACTATAAATTATTTCAGGAAGAATTATGCGAGGTATTAAAAAATAGTTTCGATGATGAAGAAATTAACATTATTATGTCTTACACAGAAATAGAACTTATAAATTATAATTTCCAACATGTAGCTCATATTGATTTAATAAGAGGTTATTTTAAACCGGAAAATATCGAGACCAACTATCTATATGAAACTTTAAATATAATGAAAGATAAAATTTTACCTCTGTTTTAGAAAAGGTGATAAAATATGCTAGAAAATATCGTTTTACATATTGGGGAGGAGAAAAAACAGGGTTTTACAACATTTAGTATTGAAAGGGTAGAACAAATAGAAGAATTCCCTTCCGGTAAAGAGTGGGAAAGTATAATTAGACAGGGTGCCAGGTTAACAACCCAAAGCCACCTGGCGAAGAAAAAACTTAAAGAAAATGCCACATATACAAATGTTAATCCTATTTTATACGAAGAGAGAAAGATAATAATTTTACCTAGAAAAACAGAAAACAATTTTTTTGACAGAACTTATATAAAAAAAGAATTAAAAAAATTATACAGGTTCAGAAACAGGCAAAAAGTTCTGTATTTTATAGAGAAAAAGGTAATATCTTTTGATTTTTTATTGAATACTCATAAAATAATAAAAGAATTTTTTCCGGAATCAACCCTTTATTTAGAAGTCTTTACAGATCCCGAAGGAATAGAAGAAGATGAATTGGTTATATATATTGCCACATCATTATCTCGTAAAGAAGCCGTTAGACAGTTATTAAAGTTTAATGAAAAATGGTGTTTAATATATTCAAATAGGGATAGAAAAAAAATTTCTGTTGATGTGGAGTAAAGATGAAGCTTGAAGAGAATAAGTTTAATTGGACTGAATATGTCTATATATCTCAGGAACTTTCTCGGTTACCTCTAACAGGCCAACCATCCGACACAGCAAGATTGAGAGCAGCTATAAGCCGTGCCTATTATGCTGCTTTTTGTAATGCTAAAAAATATTTAGATTCTTTACCTCACGATAATATCAGTTATAACATAAATGGCGAAAGTTCCCATGACTCTGTGATTAATTGTTTTTTTAGCGATAGTAAAAATCAGGATAAACAAAATATAGGCTTATTATTAAGAAACTTAAAAAGGTTGCGAAAAGAAGCAGATTATAATGATAAATTTATAAAAAATCTATCTAATAAAGCGGAAACAGCTATAGAGGAAGCAGAGACAATTATAAACAGTCTGGAAAAGCTATGTAAATCTCCGTAGGCATATAAATTTCTGTCTGTCCCTCACAAAAAACATGAATTCTTGTCATCTGGCCGGCCTGCCTCCAAAGAGATTTTTCTTCCATAGGTCACCCAGGCTGTAGTCATCCAGCCACTCTTTAAGATCTTCCTCTTTTAATCTGTTAAAGACTGATTTATTATTATCTCTATCGACTACGATAACATCTTCCGCATCGAATTCATTTAAGAGTTCAACAGATTGAGTTGTAATAATCAATTGTTTTTTCTTTGAAGCTATTTTAATCATAGAAGCAAGAACATTAATAGCATAAGGATGTAAACCGAGTTCAGGTTCATCTATTAAAATGGTTTCCGGCTGAAGTTCTTCCGGTTGAAGAAGGACTGTAGCCAGGCATATAAAACGTAATGTTCCGTCGGAAAGATACAAAGCTTTAAAGGGAAAATCACTGCCTTTTTCTATCCATTCCAGTTCTATCATATCCTTATTAAGTGGTGAAGATCGTAGATTAAAATCACTGAAAAATGGTGCCACAAGACGAATTGTTTTTACGATTCTCTGATAAGTATCATTATATGATTGATGTAATAAATACAAAAAAGCGGCAAGATTACGTGCATCAGGCCTGAGATACATATTATCGTTAATCTTTTGAAGTTGTTTTACATAAGAACTTTCAGATGTATCATGAAAATGATAAACCTGCCATTTTTGTATATATGGAATAACATAGTCATAAATTTTCCTGGCTTTATAGCTTATTTTCTCATATAAGAATATATAAAAATATATAATCTTTCTACAAAA
>DAIOEN010000437.1:0-3467 GCA_036746235.1 Vulcanimicrobiota bacterium
TTTTGTAGAAAGATTATATATTTTTATATATTCTTATATGAAAAAATAAGCTATACATGGTATGCCGTAAGGCCCGGAAATCAGTATGAAACTCCTACTCTGATAGGAGCAGGCGGATATTTCGGCCCTCCATCTTCAGATGGAACAGTTGAAATAGGGTTTTCTGTAATGCCTTCATGGCGGGGGCATGGTTATGCCACAGAAATAGCCGGTAAGCTTACAGAACATGCCTTCACGGATAGCAGGGTAAAGACGGTTATTGCCCATACGACGCCTGAAAATGTGGCATCCCGTAAGGTACTTGAAAAATGCGGTTTCTCTTTTGTTTGTATAAATGAAGAAACAGGTCATAATCGTTTTGAAATTTTCAGAAATGAGTAATTATTCCCGTTAATGTCCGGTCAGTTCAGCAGCCGGCTGTGAATAGCAATATACAGACCGGAGAAAATTCAGATGCGGCATTATGCCTGAATGTATGAGGTGAACCTGTGCAACCGTTCAAAGGTTATATGATTCCCGGTCTCTATTTCGAAAGTGATTATTGTCTTTATATATTGAGATGGGAAGAAACTCCGACACAGATAAAAAAAATGACACAGATCTGGTTTATAACGCCTGACAATAAAAAAATCTGTTATATTGACCCTTCTGAAGGTATTCCTGTTTTTAATAAATATCATCTCTTTGATGAAGTCACAGGTGCACAGATTAATATTCAGGAAGACGGAAATCATATAAAGATATGGTGCAGAACGAGTAATGAGGAAATACTGACTGCAGATATTCAACCGGAAGTTACACTCGAAAATAGAATAGTTAATTTATTATTAAAGATAAAATATACGAAGAAATTATTGATAACAAAGGGGAAAACTGAAACAGGTAAAGCATTTTCCAATGAGCCTGTCAGAATAGTAAACATAGCCGATGCAAAAGTAATATTCCATGGAAAGTCTCAGGGGAGGTTGATAAAGCGGAAGAGGAAAATAAAAATCGGTGACGGAGAAATTTCAGAAAAAGCCCTTGTTAATTATTGTGTCCATCATTTAGAAGAATAATCTGTATGGTGAAAAGAAATCCCAGGAAAGTGGTTTTATAATTTATAAAATTTTCTGCTCATGTTACACCTGATACGGTTCTTTCAAAGGTTAATATGGAAGATATACTTATTTTCCTTCTCCCCGGAGGTCATATGTAGGAAGTAGACTATCCTGTTATTAAGACAGAAGAATTTTTACATGGCCTGGAAAAAACAAAAATACCTGTCGCAGCAATATGTGCCGCCACAACTGTACTGGCAAGGGCCGGTCTTTTGCATAACAGGAAATATACGAGTAATTCACTGAAATATCTGTCAAACATGGTTTCTTCGTATCCAGGCAGTGCTCTTTATGTTGATACCCTGGCAACAGGTGATGACCATATTATTACCTTATACCTAAGAAATACTATTGGATATAGCTTGATGTTTCATTTCAAGACCTGATTTTAGCGCTATAACACCTGGAATGGCAATTGCCAATCCTATTGGATTACTGCAAATACACATACAGGCAGCAACTCCAAGACCTATCCCTCCTAATGTTTTTAATAAGGAACTTGTTTTCCTTGTCTTGACCATTTTTTGTTTTAAATCCTGTATTTGTTTTTGTAAATCTGCTGTTTCATCATTACCTGAATTTCCTATGGAAACTTTATCAAGAGGTTCTGATTGTTTAGCTATTTTTGCTTCTTTAAAATTAGCCTGATTTGTTCTGGAAATATGATTTGCATTTATAAACATAACTATCTACTTCCTTAATTTTTAATTATATCTCCATATCTTTAATTTGTTTCATTATTGGAAGCATTTCGTTTACGGCTTTCTGATGCTCTTTTTCTGAATTACCTAATAATAAGTCACCTAAAAATACCTCATGATTAGGGTTGTCATTTACTGCCTGTCCTGTTTCTGCAATGAATTGATCAAAAAATGTAGTGCCTTTTTGTTCTTTTATGATATCAAACCCTCGATTTAATATGGCTCTGCCAACATTTTTTGCTCCAAAATCCTGGTTTGCGGAATCATAGCAAACTTTAGCAATGACTTGTGCTAATGGACCGGATGTCGGTGCTGCAAGGTATTCCATCATTTTCATTGTAGCTTTTCCAACATCATTAATATCGAATCTAGCAAAATTAGATTTTATAAGAGGTATTGCTATTTCATTTGCAATCATTTTCTCAGCTTTTGTAGTATTCGGAGAATCACTTATGGACTTAAAAGTCTTCCCTAAAATGATTAAACTGTCATCCCATCTATTACTTTTACCTGCCATAGTTAACCCAAGTTTTGCTAAATTTTTCCCCATATCACTTGAAGTATCTTCATTGATGGCAGTTCCTGTATAACTATCTTTAGGTTCTTTAGGTAAGGTATCTACTGATGTTCTATTTATGTTACTAGTTACAATTCCAGATGACTTTATAGTTGAATTTACTTGCATAAAATTTTACCTCCTAATATTATACTCATTAAAATACATTATACCGTACTGCGTTTTTTTTTTAAGAATATTATGTTAACAATTTGTTAAATATTTTTATATTATAATTATCAGAATTACCATAATGGCATGGTTCGCTCAGGGATAAAAAATATCCTTTGATCAGGTAAAAAAAGATTGATAAAGAAAAAAATCCGGCAGGGTCATGGTTATGCCACAGAAATAGTCGGTAAATTTATAGAACATGCTTTCACAGATAACAGGGTAAAGAAGGTTATTGCTCATACGACGCCTGAAAATATGGCATCCCGTAAGGTACTTTTGTTTGTATAAATGAAGAAACAGGTCATAATCGTTTTGAAATTCTCAGAAATGGGTAATCATTCCCGTTAATGTCCGGTCAGTTCAGCAGCCGGCTGTGAATAGCAATATACAGACAGGAGAAAATGCAGAACCGGCATTATGCCTTAATAAAGGCATATTAATACCTGCTTATAAGACTAAAGGCCATCACAGAATGTACAGTGAAGACCAGCTAAATGAAATATTTCAACGACAAAAACCGAAAGAACGAATAAATATAGGGTATGCCAGAGTATCTGCAAAACATCAGAAAGAGGATTTAGAAAGACAGATAGCCTTATTAGAACTGTATCTTGCAAAACAGTTTTGAAATTCTGGATAAATCTTTGCTTTAAAATTCTTTATTTTGCCCGATCATGTTAATAATTTCAGAAGCCAGATCTTTCAGAGAATATACGACAGGACCTTCTCTTCCTGCCAGTTTTGACTGAATTTCTATATCTTTTTTTCTTTTATATTCCGGGTCAATGCCTATTACTGCATTGCCGTAATTCCCATGAAGGCCCAGTTCGTAAAGTGTTATGGGACAGAGTGTTTCTCTGGAAAACCAGAAAGAAATGATGTCTGCTTTCTGGAGATGTTCATATTCCCATACAATCTGGCTTTCTATTTCTTTTT
>DAIOEN010000438.1:0-3427 GCA_036746235.1 Vulcanimicrobiota bacterium
TATTTACCTTTACTGTTGGAGTGATTGAAAACTTTTATGACAGAGCCATGCCTTTCAAAGAGGTTTATATATTTAATAGCAACGGAATTTATCAGATTCCTGTCATTTGTGGTAAGAATCAACTGCACATTCGTACCATGTATTTTATTTAAAAGGACTGAGAGCAATTTAGACGATCTGTCATAATCCAGTCCTTCGTTTATATCATCGACGAGAACAGTATATTCACTGTCGGAACTTAAAATATGTTCCATTATGATCAGCAATGATAAAGCCCTGAACATACCGTCAGACATATGGGGCTGCAATATGTCATATACCAGATCTTTTTCTTTGATACTTATCATACAGAGTTCATTAAATCCCATCTGATCGGTTTTCACACCCAGACCTTCCACTTCGTATCCCATAGAAGCAACATCTTTTACAATTCTGCTCATGACCTCTTTATCTTCGATTAATTCTCTCAGCAGATAAGGAATAGTGTTTAAATTTTCAAGTAAAGAAGCTCTGTTATAAGGGATTGAAATATGCTGTGGTATAACGCCGGAAAAGTTATATCTCAGCAGATTATAGGCCCAGGAATAAAGACTTTCCAGATACGGATATTCCTTTATGGATTTTCTGACATTTAACGTTATTTCATTCTGAGGAGGTGAAAAATCCAGCGTCTCATTTTTCTCAAAGGAATATATCTTTCCTGTATCTTTATGTCGTTTCAGCAATAAATTATTTCCGCTCCATAAAATCTCTTTCACTATTATGTTATGATTGATTTCCAGTTCATACCTGTAGACGATTTGTTCATCTTTAAATTCAACCCGCCAGGAACCGTTAAAAGGGTCTATTTCATTTGTGAAAATCTTTGCCAGAGTGGATATAATATTCAGGAATCTTGTTTTACCGGTTGCATTTGAAGCGACAATTAAATTGAAGTCACCGAGGAGTACATCCTGTATTTCCCAGTATCCCGGCTCATCAGGTTTAACTGTAAAGTTTATTTTAGACAGTCTCATAACATCTCACCCTGTTTTAATTATATAACAGCCGGCACGGGAAAAGCAATAATAGTTATTTGCTATTTGCCACTTTATGATATAATTTTTATAAAAAAATGTAAAATGAAAGATATTGTTACAGAAGGAATCGAGCATCTTTCAGGGGGAAAAAAATAAAACTATTGTAAATCCTGAGCCTTATAGTTATAATATGTAAAAAAATAAAACCGAAAAGGAGAACTAAACAATGGTAGTAAGAAAAATAACCTTTATAATTCTTTTACTTCTCTTATGTAATTTTATCGCTTTTGCCCAGGAAGATCAGATATATATTTTACTGAATGCTCCTCTCATAAAAGATGCGGAAGTTAATACACCTGTTACAAATTATCCCGGTGATAATACATTACCCCGCAACTGGCGTATATGTTCCGATCCCTTTAAAAATAAAGAAGAAGTTACTCTGCCGACCCGGGATGGACTTGACACTTTGAATATATCAGGGAGCGGTTCTTTTTCAACAGGCCAGTTTGAAAAGATGAGAGAGGCTTTCGGAGACAGGAAGGTAATAATAGTGGATTTACGGCAGGAATTCCATGGAATACTCAATAATATGTGTATAGGATGGGAGAATATCAGAAATAATCCGAATGCAGGAAAAACACAGGAAGAAATACTGGTTCAGGAAAAGGAATTGCTTGATAAAGTAAAAGAAGAAAAAGAAGTTACTATTAATAATATGATAAAAAAGACGGATTCTTCAGGGACTGTTACGAGAGAATTCTTTAAAATTCCTGTACATGTTGAATCCGTTATGACTGAAGAAGAACTGGTTACAGGGTATAACTACGGATATTACAGAATTACCATAACTGACGGTTACAGGCCTGACGACAAACAGGTAGATAATTTTATCACCTTTTATAAGAATCTCTCTCCTGATACGTGGCTTCATTTCCATTGCAAGGCAGGAAGAGGAAGAACAACCACCTTTATGACAATGTACGATATGATGAGAAATTATGATAAAGCAGGCGGAGATGATATAATCAAACGTCAGTGGCTTCTCGGAGGTGCGAAACTCTCTGAAAAACCTGTAGATGAAGCGGAAAAAGACAGATGGGATTTCATAGTGAAATTTTATGACTACTGCCTCCAGAACGGCCCTGATTATAAAACACTCTGGTCAGAATGGATAGAGGCAGATTCGGGTAAATGACGACGTAGAAGAAGCATAAAAACTTTTTCCACGTAAACAAACAAATACAAGATAAAAAAAGAAGTATAACAAAATATGTTTATACTTCTTTTTTTAATTTATCTAAAAAATAAAATATCAAACAAACTTTGCAAGATAGGAATTAAATAAAGTACTGTCTTTTCCAACTTCTGCAATCACATCTGCCTGTGAAGTTCTGAGCAGATCGCCCGGCAGTATAACTTCTTTTGTAATAAGAGGTCTCTTTTTGAAATCTATCTGTGGTGCCCCTTCTTTCACTGATTTATAAACAACTTCGGAACAATACATGGAATTGTCTCCCATACCGAATTTATAATCATATTTTACACCGATCTTATCTTTTGCGGCATCCACTACCTGTTCAGCCTGATTTTCCTCGTATCTGGGTCTTACGGCAACAGCATGATGTTTATGTCCCAGGACTTCTTTAAGATCTCCTTCCGCAACGCCATGAGTTACCGTTCTGGATTCGATGGTTTTACCGTCTCCTTCATAGAGAAGGGCATGGTTGAAATCAGCCTTTCCGTCTGCTGCAACAATAAGGAGAGAGAAAATAGTGCATGCTTCATCATTTACAAGTACAATGTCTCCGGGCTTCAATTTCGCCATAAAGTCGTCAGCTTCTTTTTCACTTATATGAGGATGGTTTGTATGTTTCGTAGTTCCAAGTAATTCTGTCATATTACCGTAGCTGTAATTCTTAGTTTCTTCAATATGATCGCTTCTCAGAGGAATCTTCAGGGCTTTTGCAAATAGCCCCATAACATTACCTATGGCTCCTCCAATTCTTCCGCCAAGGTGCCTTCCTATAAGGGTTTTACCGTGAAGTTTCGCTCCTGCATAGGTGCCCAGAATGCCTCCTGCTATTTTACCTGCCATTGCGCCGACAGGGCCTCCTATTATACCTCCAAGAGCCTCTCCTGCAAAATAACCTGCCGTTCCGACTCCTAAAGGTATGGCAATATTGCCAGAAAAAGCCATAGCTGCTGCACCTGTTGCGCCGAAAACTTTTTTGTAAGTAGAGAGATCTGCTCCTTTTACATAGTTATGTTCTTCTATTGAACCCTTATACTGATCTGCCTGTATCGGAAGTTCTGACTTTTCAGTTCCGGTTACAGGACCGGAAGAAGGTTTCATATTTGTTTGTTTTAAAGAAATTCTATCAGATATATTCATTATCTTCACTCCT
>DAIOEN010000439.1:0-3367 GCA_036746235.1 Vulcanimicrobiota bacterium
GAGTCTACGAGGCATCATTCTGAGAAGCAGGATGCCCACCAATTGATTGGTGGGTAATTCACAAGCCTATGATGATGGGGATGCCATATATGATAATGTTCTGCCTGAAAAAACTGTATTCTGTGAAGTTGCAGATAGAATAACATAACCTGGACCTGTCGAGGAAGTAAATGTGTTTGCTAAAATATTAAAACAAATGAGAGATAAAATTCGTAAGAGGCAATATGTGATGACCCTTCACGCAGAAGAAGAAATGAATGACGATAATTTGATAATTTATGATGTGGAACATACTATTCTATCGGGAGAAATAGTGGAACGTCAGAAGGACATAGTAAGTGCTGAATGGAAATATCGTATTGCAGGAGAAACGATTAATGGTAATAAGGTTGAAGTAATTACGAAAATCAGTATGGCAGGCAGACTTGTCATAATAACAGTGTATAAAATATAAAGAAAGGAGAAAGTTATGGTATGTGATATATGCGGTCAAAATGGTGCACACATCAGAAGAATTGCAAAAACCTATGGAAAAGGAAAGGATTTACTGGTAATTGAGAATGTTCCTGTAGTCAGTTGTTCTAAGTGCGGAGAAAGCTATCTGACAGCAGAAACACTTCATGAACTGGAAAGAATCAAAGTTCTCGGCAAAAGTTTTTCAGTGGAACGTACTGTAGACGTCGCAAGTTTTGTTTGATGTGAAAATTTTTGGGAATTTAACCCTCTTTATAATTCAGATTAAAGTAGATTTATTTGATTTATAAGATTCGTTTTTTTCATATGATTTATAAGGGTTTTTATTACTTCTTCGGCAATCTCCAGATTCTTCTCTGCTTCATCTCTGTCAATAGTATGAATTTATATAGAAAAATATAGAAAGTTCTACACAAACCCTTTGACCTCACTGATGAAAATAAGGGTTCTCATCAGTTAAGAGCTTAGCCCTACTATAGAGGCGTCCCATTCGCTTCATATCTCTTAAGAAATTCCCTGTTAAGATAAGAAGGACTGACTTTTTGCTTTTATAAATGGATACTTCCTTAATAGAACTTCTCTTAAGGCAAGACCTTGCTCCATTTACATCGGCGTGAAGCTTTAATGCACATAATTTACATATAAATTCTTCCCGATTTTTTCTATTTCCCTTATCAATATAACCGCAGCGGGAACACTCCTGACTTGTATAGGCAGGATTTATATAAGTTATGACAATTCCAAACTCTTCAGAAATAGATTGGAATTTATTCTCTATTTCTCTTTTCCCGAATTTAGACAGAATTCTGTTCATTCTCTTTGATAGATTGGGACTGGTAAAATTGAGTTTTTCTACTATTATTGTTCCCGGCTTATAGAGTTTGATAATTTTGTTGATAATACGGCGAACTTCATTTTTTAGATGGGCTCTTAATTTCCTTATTAATTCTCTGTATCTTCTGCTCGACATGGGCTTTAGGCGCTGTTTCTGAAGATTACTCTGAAGATTTGTTATTATTTTATCATATTCTATGAGTTTTTCTTTAAATTCTCTTCCGAATAAATCTCCTCTGTCTGTTGCAAAAAGATTATTAAGGCCAAGATCCAGAGCTATTTCAGGAGTATGGGATACATAGTCAAAACATTTTTCTCTGTCTTTTATAAGGTTTATTTTTATATTTCCATCTCTATCTATATTTATCTGGCAGAATTTCTTTGTTTTACCTTTTATTTCTTCAAAATAAGGATTACTCTTTAAGGGTAAATAGACAGGTTTATTCTTCGTCAATGTGGAAAACCTTATCCAGTAGTCAAACTCTTTTGCCTTATTACTCACCTTCTTACTTATTACTGCCACTTTATTATCAAGAGCCATATTTATGTGATTATAGGAAGGACGTCTGTGAAGGGACATGATATGTTTCATTATTACCCTTCCCAGTTTTAAGGTTTCATTTTCTATTATCTCATATGTATCTTTTATTTTATTACCTTTACCGTCAAAGAGCGGTATTGACACTTCTTTCTTAAACCAGAGCTTATATTTATTTATATAGAGTAATTTCAACCTTTTTTCTTCTGATATACTGCTTCTCGTAACAATCTTTATAAAATCATTCTGCCTGTTTGATATAAAGGAGTCCAGAACCGATATTACCTGATATTCTATTACCTGCTTATATCTTTCCGACAGGCCAGAAGGGATTTCTTTCACACGATGATTTTTGTTGAAACTTCCTTCTTTATAGAATAATTCCCACTGCTTTTTAGCTATTAGAGAAGCAGTTTTTCTATATTCTTCCATAACAGAGAGGACATGTTCTTTTTTGCCTTTATTCATGCAGGTTTTAAGTTCATAAGTTCTTAACATTAGAATCAGGCCTTTTTATTTTTTATGGGGTTTATATAGTAATTATAACATATTTACTTATTTGACCATAGAGTTTTAGATGAAAGGATTTTCATAGAAAATATTGATATAAATTTCTATGATTTTCTATATTTTCTGTAACTAGTTGTTATACTTATATCAAACTCATAATCTGCCACCTGTCTTTCACGAAAGAGACGGTTAATTATTTTACTGAAATCCTTTGGAAAATTACCTGTCATAAGAAAATGCTTATTGAAAGCTCCTATGACAGAAGAATGTTTGGAAAATACAAGATTTTGAGATAAGAGCATAGCTTCTATTAAATAAAAAACTGCATAATAGGCTCTTGATGAAGCAAAATCATAATCTCCCTCGTTAAAACTCTTTTTAGCAGAGGAAAGAGATCTTATAGATTTTGATACCATAAGTGTAAGGTGAACCTTTAAATCTTCTGATTGGCTCATAACGAAATTCCTTCCCGGCGAATATTAATTAAAAGAGGATTGTAAATCTGATGAAGATATTTTTCTTCTGATATTACAAAAGCTGAAAAAACAGCATTATATTTATAGAGGGTATTCCCTGATATCTCGTCAACAGTATCTTTTATATATGGAGTAATATTGTCTACGACGATAAGACAGTCGTAATCAGAATCTGAACTATTATCTCCTCTTGCTCTGGAACCGAATAAAATTATATGTTTGAGATGTTCTTTCAGAGATTGTTTTATTTCCTGAATAAAATGATTTAAAGGATTATCATTTGAAGCGATATGTAAATTTGTTTTTTTCATCCAGCATCATCTCACTATATTGAGAATGTGAACTAATTTTATTGTATCATATCAGAGGAAATAAGCAAGACAATCTCTTCAATCTCAATCATACGATTACCTTTGTAGATGCCTGAAAGGGTTTTCATAAGAATTTCTCCTTGCATATGTAGAGTATTCACTCATATATTTATCATGAAAACCGAAGAATACTCCCTCTATAGCTGATAGGCTTAGAGGGAGAT
>DAIOEN010000440.1:0-3354 GCA_036746235.1 Vulcanimicrobiota bacterium
AAAATTATATATTTTTATATATTATCCTATGAATTCGAGGACTTATTATTATACTAAAGCAGCTTAATTGAGAGGATTTGGAGGCACTTGGAAGAATTTTCCACAACTATTGACAAGAGCTCATTAAAAAATCCTTTATTAAGCACTTAAAGCCTCTATTACTGCTTTTGGGTTCTTTGACGTAACTTTCAGCAATGCCTGAGCAGGACCTTCTGGAATTCTTCGCCCCTGTTCCCAGTTACGAAGGGTCGCTACACTTACACCTATCATAAAGGCAAATTCAGACTGTGACTTGCCGAGATTTTTACGAATTTGTTTAACATCTTCCGACCTGAATTCAAAGATACGACTTGCCTTCTTTTTACCACGACGGATCTCGCCTGCTTCCTGAATACTATCAATAAGTTGATTAAAATCACTGGTTTTCATAAAAACTCCTCCTTCATTACCCGGTGTAAGATATGAAGCTGTTCCGGGGTTAAATCATCTTGTTTAGTCTTGGGATATGTAAAGAGCATATAAAAAGTTTCATTTGTTTTATCCCAATAATATATCAAACGAATTCCTCCTCTCTTTCCAGTCCATTTCGTTGCCCATCGGATTTTCCTGAGACCACCACTTTTTCTGATGAGAGCCCCTTGCTCAGGACGCAAAATTAAAGCGATTTGAAGTTTTCTGTATTCATCATCACTCATTAATTCCTTAATAAGTTTTGTAAAAATTGATGTTTCTACGAATCTCATAATTTATTATACGCCAATGGCGTATTTGTGTCAAATATCGTTTTTCGGGGGAAACAGGGCTTTTGTTTCTTAGGAATTTGAATGAATTTTAGATGTTACAAGGATTTACAGCATTTTTTTGCATTTTTCAGGGTCTAAAACGACTCATTTTTTAGGGAAAAGAAAAGTCCACGAATTCTTTATCAGGTAAGGCTGTTTATGAAAATTGAACTATTCAATAATGAATTTTCAGTTCTGGAAAAACTCTTACAGACAAATGAAGTATTTATTCCAGGTATTGTATTGGTAGGACTTTAAATGAGGAGAAAAATAATTTTTTATTATTTAATCTCCTCATTAATCGCTTAATTTATAAATCCTTACGGTGTATACCGGAAAATTTTACCATTGTTTCTTACTGCCCAGGCATGAGTTGAGTCAACCATATACCATGAATTCATCTGAGATGCTATGGTTTTCCAATTGCTTCCTCCATTAGCAGTCATAGAGATATTAGCTCCGGAATTCTGTAACCATAAATAATTTGCATCAAAAGCCATGACGCCATCTATACGATCTGACCCGGCAAGACCGGAATTTTTTACTGTCCAGGTACTACCGCCATCATTTGTATAACGCAATTTTGACTGCCATCCGGCTACAAAGCCTTCAGTTGCACTAATAAAATGAGCGACTGTAAAACTTCCGCTCCCTGTTATTTTACTACTCCAGTTTGTTCCATCTGTAGTTGCACGAACACCACCATCGCCCATTACCCAGACTATATTCGCATTATAAGGATACAAACCATAAATAGCTGGAGTCATGCCTGTATTAACAGTATTCCAGGTTGAACCTCCATCTACTGACTTATATACTGTATTAAAGCCAGTAATATACCATCCTGTATTCATATCACCAAATGTAAAACCAACATTTGATTTCCCTGTAGCAGTGCTGGACCAATTATTTCCACCGTCTGTGGTTTTATATAAAGTTTGTCCGTTTGCAGCACTGATTATAATATTATTACCATTTGCATAGCAAATCCCACTGAGATTTTCTGATGTCCCCAGACTTTGAGATGTCCATGTATTTCCTTCATTAGTAGTTTTTAAAACAGTTCCATTATCTCCTACAGCCCAGCCAGTGCTGGCACTAACAAATCTTACTGCTTTAAGGTTACTGGTAGTTCCACTGCTTTGCATTAACCAGACTGTAATAGGAGAAGAAGTACTGGTAGTTCCACTTATTGTACTTACTGATATTAATCCGCTTGTCGCACCTGATGGAATACTAACTGTTAACTGAGTTGCAGTTGCTGTAAGTGTGGTACCTTCTACTCCATTAAATTTTACTACATTTTCTGAAGGAGTTGTTGAAAAGTAGTTTCCTGTTATGGTTATTGTATCTCCTTCGACACCATAGGCAGGGCTGAAACCTGTAATCTGTGGTCCACCAACAATCACCTGATAATTCCCGGTTCCTTTATAGAAGTATACTGCCTCAGTGGTATTTTCTCCCCGAACTTTTACTTCTATACGATATTTCCCTTCAGGAAGATTTATAGAACCTGCTATTGAAGTATTTGCCCATGAAGTGATGGTAGATACTGTATAAATAGTTCCCCAAGGATTATTAGGATCATTTTCCTGAACCTGTATGAACTTTACTTCACCGTTTACACTTGCCTGGCTTGTGCCGAAATTTGTACCTGTAAGAGTAAAGCCTACGGAAGTTGTTCCATTTGTAGAATCCTTATCAGGTGTAATAGAAGTAAGAGTAGGAAGACCGTAGACAAGAACTCTTCCCGGTGCGCCGAAACTTGAATCATATGTAAAAGTTCCTTCTGTATTGAACAGTTGGTTGACAGACTGGTATACTTCTGCAGTTACAGGTTGTGTTATATGGGTTGCTTTCCCGATTGGTCCTATGGTTAAAGCAGAGCTGTTCATCTTTACACTTCTGTCATTAACATAATCTTGATTTTGAAAAGCAATAGTTGTTCCTGCAGGTAAGTCTATATTGGAAGGATTGCAAGCACCATTAGAGTCAATGGCTACTCCTAAAAGAATAAGTCCCGGGCCTTCTGTTGTACCGGGTGTCATATAGAACCCATGTTTTCTCTGACAGAGTATATTACCTGACGGGTCGAGTACTTGAATGTTTGCAGTATTAAGACCTACGGGAACATTAGAAACGGTAAGGGTGTAAGTGCCTGCTCCTGTGGGGTCGAGGTCATTTCTTTCTCCTACTATTGAAGTGGCAATTGCTTCACCTGTGATTGTAACTCTCAAAGTATGGGAGTTATACGGAAGATCTGAACCAGCAAGATCTTTTGCTCTCAGACCGGAGCCTGAGCCGGGGAATTGTACCTCTACTTTAAAGGCACCGGTCGGTAGATTAGAAGGTATTGTAGAACCCGGTGTTGCAGTGGGGTTGCCGGGGACTTCAACGAGTGTTCCCGGAGTGGCAGTCGGATCTATTGTAGTAACTGACCCGTTATTGGGAATTACTCCTGTAGAGCCTCCTCCGCCGCCGCAGCCTGCTATTAACATAATTGATAAAATAGAAATAATTAATAAAATACTGTATTTTTTCACACACATTCTCCCTTCGCAATTTTTCTGTA
>DAIOEN010000441.1:0-3336 GCA_036746235.1 Vulcanimicrobiota bacterium
GGATAAACAGGATAAGCAGAACCAGCAGGATAAACAGGATAAGCAGAACCAGCAGGATAAACAGGATAAGCAGAACAGTGATGAACAGGATAAAGAGAAACAGCAGAATGAAAAAATGTCTGAACAGGATGCCCGAATGTTATTAAATGCTCTGGAAGAAGATGAAAAGCAGAAAATGAAAGATAAAAATAATAAAGAAGGGCTTTTCTTCGGCAACATAGAAAAAGACTGGTAGAGAACAGTGAGCAGTGAGCAGTGAGCAGTGACCAGTAGAAGGGTGGCCTATGAATAAGGATAATAACTTATATAATAAAGCATATGCCTTTGCTATAAGGATAGTGAAAGCTTATCAGTATTTAAGTACAGAGAAAAAGGAATTCGTATTATCCAAGCAGTTATTGCGGTGTGGAACATCTATAGGGGCAAATATAGCAGAAGCAAATGGTTCTATATCAAAATTTGAAATCTACAAGAATTAAAAAAAGGAATAAATAGTAACTGATCACTGACCTCTGGTCACTGGTCACTGATCTCTGGTCACTGGTCACTGATCACTGGTCACTGATCTCTGGTCACTGATCTCTGGTCACTGGTCACTGGTCACTGATCACTGACAAAGGAAGTGTATGTATGATAAAGCATATTCTATTAATAACAGTAATATTACTCTTATCTGTGTTGCCTTTATTTGCTCAGGATGTTTCCATTGAAGCATCTGTGGATAAAGATACAGTCCATCTGGATGAAACCTTTACTCTCACTGTAGTTTTAAGAGGCGGCGCAGAATTGAGTATGGCTACCAATATAGATATGCCGCACCTTGATGATTTTCAGATCGTAAATCAGAGCAGGAATACTGTTTTTTCTATAATTCCCGGACAGGCGGAAAGTACCCAGACTCTTCAGTATGTACTTCAGCCTGTCAGGAGCGGAAAATTTGTAATAGATTCCATAGAATTTCATTCAGGTGGGAAAACAGTTAAGAGTAACCCCATTGAGATTACTGTTGATAATACTGTAAGTCCTACTGTTTCTGTTCCGACCTATGTCCCTCCCAGATCCTATCAGTTACCTGATAAATATTCTTATTACGATGATAAAGATATGTGGGTAGAGCAACTGGTTGATATAGAAAATCCATATGTTAATCAGCAGATAACCCTTACCTTTAAATTTTACTATAGAACCAGTATTTCAGGAGAAGCACAGTATCAACCTCCTGATACGACAGGATTCAAGGTTGTAGAACTTCATAAATCCAGTATTTCTTCCACTGAAACAATAAATGGTATTGAATTTAATGTAGATTGTGTGAAACTGGCCCTTTTTCCTGTATCTGCCGGAGATAAAACTATAGGTCAGACTCTGCTCAATGTTCCTGTTGATTTTTTTGATTACAAAACATTAAAAAGCAATAAAAGTAATGTCCATGTAAGGTCATTGCCTGCAGAGGGAAGACCTTCTTCCTTTTCCGGCGCAGTAGGAGAATTTATGATTTATGGTAAGGTGGATAAAGAGGAAGGAGAAATAAATCAACCTCTTTCTCTGGAACTTACTGTTGAAGGTTTTGGGAATGTAGATTCCATAGGTCAGCCTGTTCTTACCGCTATTAATGGTTTCAAGGTTTATCCTTCAGGCAGTAGCGGCAATTCAACTGTGAAAGATAATCTTGTTTATGGCCAGAAAAAATTTAAGTATGTCCTTATGCCGTTAAAAACAGGCATACTTGATATACCTGAGATTAAGTATGCATATTTTAATACTAAAGAAGGAAAATATGAGAATATAAAAACAAAGCCTTTTAAGGTTACTGTACTGGAGGGGAAAGGAAGTTCTTCTTCCGAACAGTCAGACGTACAGCAGGAGATAAAAATAACAGGACAGGATATAAGCCATATAAAAACAGACGTTTCTCTGAATAATGAAAATCCTTTCCTTTATAAAAATCTTGCTTTAAGGATTTTTATATTTATTCCTCCCATTGGTTTACTTATATCATTTTTTTATAAAAAACATTTAAACAGACTTAATAATGATCATGGCTTTGCGCGTTTTACGAGAGCCTATAAAAAGGCCAGATTAACCCTTTCAAAAGCCGGAAAAGGAAAAGAGGATGATGTCTGTTTTTATTCTCTTATTTCCAGAGTAATTACTGATTATATTGCAGATAAACTCAATCTTCCGTCTGCAGGTCTTACGCTGGAACATATGTGTTCCGTACTTGAAGAAAAGAAAATAGCGCCTGAGATAATAGAAGAATTTAAAAAATTATATGAAAAATGTGAATATGCCCGTTTCGCTCCCGGTTCTTCAACGGAACAGGGCAGAAAAGAAATACTGTCTCGTACTGAGAAGATTTTGAATGATATAGCAAAGATAATATGAATGTCAATAGTTGATATTTATTACCGAAAACTGATCACTGGTCACTGATCACTGGTCACTGAAACAGAGGTGTGGTCTATGAATATGAATAGAAAGATTTTGCTCATTCTCTTACTGGCCGTCCTGTCTTTTACCGTTGTATGCTACGGTAATCAAAATGACTATGAAAATAAATTTAAAGCAGGAAACAGCCTCTATGAAAAAGGAGATTACAGAGGAGCAGAAAAACTCTATGAAGATATTATTAAATCCGGAGTTGTTAATTCTGCACTTTATTATAATGCAGGTAATGCTTCCTTTAAGGCCGGTTTTATCGGCAAAGCTATTTTATATTATGAAAGAGCTCTTCGTATAGCTCCGAGAGATGGAGATATAAAACAGAATTTGAGATATATAAGATCCGTAACGGTTGATAAACAGGCAGATGAAAACAGCGGTGTTGTTTCTCTCTTATTTTCAGGATTGAAGGGTATATTATCTCTTAATGAACTTACCATTACAGTTTTTATATTATATGTTATTTTATTTCTTGGAGGTCTTATATATATTTTTTCAGACAGATTTTCCCTGAAGTTTTCCCTGAAGTTAACAGGTATTTTTCTTTTCAGTGTATTCCTTATCTTTTCTCTGTTTCTCTGTATCAGGATATATGAGCAGGACTGTATGAGACAGGGTATTATAATGGTATCTCAGGAAAAAGCCAGAAGCGGCCCCGGTGAAGATTATACGGAAGTATTTACCATTCATGAA
Source organism: Vulcanimicrobiota bacterium (assembly GCA_036746235.1). Classification (GTDB taxonomy): domain Bacteria; phylum Vulcanimicrobiota; class SpSt-956; order SpSt-956; family JAKJGF01; genus CALARM01. The sequence continues at coordinate 3,136 of DAIOEN010000441.1, forward strand.
GGAAGCAGGGTCTATTTAAGGGATACAATTCAGGACTGGCGTAAAGTTACCCTTCCGAACGGTTACAGCGGATGGATAAAAAATAACTCGGTAGAAGAGATTTAAAACAGAATCCAATTATAGATATAAGTACCGTTCCAAATAATTTCGTAACCATTTTATCAGCTTCTGCCTGACAGGCTCTTACGAAGAAAAATAATT
>DAIOEN010000442.1:0-3275 GCA_036746235.1 Vulcanimicrobiota bacterium
TTTAAATATTCTATTATGTAGGCAATATTTCTTTATATTATCAGATACAATTTAATTTAAAGGTATAGGAAGCTTCATTTTTAATGGCATAAAATAAAGCTTTAGATAAAAATTAAGTAGAGGCAGTTTATCTAAATAATTTAACATGAGGGAGAATTATATGCTTTTCAGGACAATAAAAAAACAGAATGGCTTTACCCTGGCAGAAACAGTAGTATCCACAGGTCTTATGGGAATTATAATAGTATCGGTTCTGAGTGTTTTTGTTATGGGCCTCAATGCGTTAAAAGAAAGACGGAAAGAATCGGATATTTCATATTTTGCCAGAGGAAAAATCAACGAGACAAGACTCCTTTTTACAAAATATCCTGATTATAATTACGATATTGAAAATAAAATTGAGACGGTCATATCAGGTAACATTAGCTCCGTTACTTCGTCTTATCATCCAAAGGTTATACTGTGGAAAGATCCTCCGGGTACTGTCGGTGATATTATAATAGAAGGGAACCAGGAACCATATAGTTTTTCTATTTTAATAGAAGAGTACGGAATAGATCCGAATGAATTCAATTATGAAATCAAAAAGATAAATGTGAGAGTCTCAAAAAAAGATGGTAAAGAAATAAATATGAATACCCTCGTATCTATAGGCTTACAATAGAAAGGAGCAGATATGACACTATTAAATAAAAAGGCCATTACCCTTGCAGAAGTATGTGTTGTTACAGGAATATATTCTTTATTTATTCTGGCCTTTTATGCGACTATGGATATAGGACTGAAAAGCTGGAAAATGGGTGAAATAAAAGGAGATATAAAAAGTACTGCCGCATGTGTTTTAAGAAGAATAACAGGGGAAATAGAAAAAGCAGATGACGTTACCATTACTACCTGCAATACTTCCGGCGGAGCTTCATATATATGTTTCGAAACACCTGTTTACAACGGAGAAATTCAGCATGCCTCAGATAAAGGTAGCCTTCTATGGCAGGGACATATATTATATTATACGCTGATTGATGAACTTAACAGAGAAGGTACTGCGAAAATACTTTATAGAAGATATATCCCTCACAATAAAACATCACCTTATAAATCCGAAAAAAGATTATTTCCCACATTATTGTCAGGTATAAAAAACTATATAGACGACAGAACCCTTACGGAAGAGGAACGAGAAGAAGGGCAGACCATAAAAAAAATGTGCAATAAACTATCAATTGCTTCATTTAAAGAATTATACGGCAATGTCAATATAGAATTAACCTTTAAAGAACATCTTCGAAACAGTACAGACGCAAAAGTTGCCATTGAGTCAACAGGCTCCGATTCTATATGCACCGAAACCTATTTGATTAAAGCCAGTGTGAAAGCAAAAAACTAAAAAAGAGGAGAAAAACTATGAAAAAAGGTATAATGATTATTTCAATACTTATGCTTATGGTTCTTCTTATGATTATGACAACTTCCATGTTATTTATAGCCACACAGACATTGAATATCCTGGGAAAATCCGAAGACAGAGTACTTGCGGCAGAAGCGGCAGAAGCAGGGATAGAATATGCCAGATATAAATTGAGCAACGATATATCCTGGGGCAACCATATGACATCCGATATAGTAATAGACCTGGGAAATAAGCAGGAATGTACCATAATTTTTAATCCGGGTGAACATCATTCAGGTAATAACCTGGAAGGAAATACTCAAATCGGAACAATACCTCCATACTCAGCGGAAATAATCTGTAAAGGCATTTATAGAGAAAATGGCACAGAAAAACAGAAGGTTTATTTACGAGCCGTTTTTACACGAGATGATGAATATCCATGTCCTGTATATTCAGGAGGAAATATATGTATTTCAGGAGGAAACACAAAACCTCCCATTAATTTTACCGGCAATGAAACAGAACCGTCACCTGTAAGAATTCATTCAAATGCAACATTGTCTGTAACAGATTCCCTGTTAGATTTATCAGAAGGTTTTCTTTCCTCAAGTTCTTCCGTAGAACTTATAAATGTCAACGATGACGTTATGTATAAAGAAGGAACCCTCCCGGTAAGGATACCCGTAATAAATATAACAAAAATAATAGAAGATAGAAAAAGCACATGCCATTACCTCCCTGCAGATACATTTTATCTTGCAGGCTATTTTGAATATGATTCAAAAAACCCCTATAATTCAGATGATCCGAATGGACGTAAATACTGGTATAATCCATCAGATCCAAATGCTCGATGGGATCCCAATGATCCCAACTGCCCTCCCTACAACCCATATGATAATCCTGACGATCCCTGGGATGAGCCCAATGAGGGATACTGTATACCCCATTCCTCATCAGGATCAACCTCAGACGATCCGAAGGTTCATACATCCGGTAGTGGTACCGGCACCGGCTCTGGCACCGGGTATAAATTCGGCATAGCTTCTTTCAAAGAAAATTCTTATGATAATTTTATTAATAATTACGGTGATTTCTATTATAATCCTCCTGTCAGTGACCCCAACTGTGTAAACAGAAATTTCTACAATTATTATTCTGTTATTAATTTTCTGGAATATGATGATGATCCAAACTCTTGTTTTCAGCAATTTCTCAGAGATGAACTGGCTATGTCCATGAAAAAAGAGGCTTCAGGGAAAATAACTATGACTCTTGAAGATGACATTTATATACCATCAGTTACCGGATTATTTGAAACAGACATGATAGGACAGGCAGAAACCGCTCCTGGAGGCACCAGGATTACACCGGCTGTATACTTCCCTGAAAATATGAAAAACACATTAATCAGATTGAATTTTAACAATCATAAAATTTACGGGAATAAATTATGGCTCGGTATAACTCCGTCCGGAACAGGGGGAATTATATCGGACAAAACAATTGATTTCATCTGTTCAGGTGAAGTAATGAAAATGTTAACCCTTTCGGAAGAAAGTGTAAGAATGTTATATAGAGAGTCTGCCGGAGAGTCTGCCGGCTCATCGAGCACCCACATAAATTACAGAGGAATAATCTATGCAAAAGATGATATACTTATACAGACAAACAGTCTCCATACAGGGAATAAAGATTTTAAATTCTACGGCACTATGTTAAGTAAAGGCATTGATCCGAACACCTGCACAGCTTCACCTATGGCATGTTACCCTCTCATGGCTACCGGTGATAAGAGTATATATATAGAAACAGGAAATCTGAATAATGCAGTAATAGTTTTTACTGCAGACGGAAGGGATAATCTCGCAAACCTGAGAGG
>DAIOEN010000443.1:0-3262 GCA_036746235.1 Vulcanimicrobiota bacterium
AACTTTATTTGCTGGATAAGATGAGCAAAAGTTTTGATGAATTTGTTTTGAATAGATTTTTTCGTTTTCAAGATGAATTTGAATTTCAGGACCCCAGGGAAGCTTTCAGGATAATAGGTGTTAAAAGACCGAGATATATATTTTTTACCGAGAAAGAAGGTTTATTCTGGTTCTGTAAGGAGATTGCTAAAACTTATGGCATTTCTGCGGTGGCCTCTCATGGTGAGCCAGGATATCTGACTATGGAATATTTTTCTGATGCTCTTAAGGCTAAAGGGGTAAAGAATGTTGAGATAGGAGCTCTTACCGACTATGACCCCTGGGGCTATAATATAGCCAGAACTTTTGGTAAGAAGATGGAAACCCCTATTTTCGGATTTGGTGTTAATCCTAATTTTTTGACAACTCTTGACCTGTTCACTCCTTATACTATCGAACATAAGAAAAGATTTCTTGGTAATGTGAGTGATTCCAAGCTGAGTCAGGTTGAGGAGTGGGTGGACAAAACCGGTGGAATTAATGGAGAGCAATACGGAATACATGTTGATAATGCAGAAATGGATAAAGTTAGAGATGCTATTAAGAACTGGCTGAAGCAGGTTGGTAAAAAACCATGGAAGTTGTAATAGGCAGGACAGGTGTCATGGTTATCTGATTTAGTGCCAGGACAGTAGTATTTTGGCTGAGTACTGGAGTACTCTGGTCTGGTACTCCGTTGGAATTTCTCTGATTACCTGAGTAATCAGGGTAAAAGGCAGTAACATGAGAGTTATAGCAGATCTGTTATGACATTATCATAGTGCTGAATATTTGAGTATTCAGGCTGAGTACTCCTGTAAAATTGCTCTGAATACTGAGTACTCAGGGTAAAAGACAGGATAGAACAGGTGAATGAACACCTCCTTAAGGTTATCAGGCAGGATAAGAGTTAAATTTCAGAAAGAAGGAGTTGCAAATGGAAAGTTCTGGTTCTGAGCAGTTAAGTGTTTTCAGTGCTTATTTGAAGGAAAAGATATCAGAGAAGGGATGGAGTGTTAAGGAGTTCGGAGAGAAGGCCGGTTTCAGCGAAAAGTACGCTTACAGGCTTGTTTCTCCTAAAAGAGATTTTGTTCCTACTGATGAGACGGTGGAGAAGATACTTAAGGCTTTAGAGTTGCCGGAAACACATGAGAAGTATATTGTGGATCTGATATCACTTGAAAGGAAAACTGGTGAGCCTGTTTATCCCGGACATCCAGATCTTCCAGCTCCTCCGGTGTCACAGCCGGTACCTCAGCCAGAGCCTCCGCAACCTGAGCCGCATCCGCCTGAACCTCCTCAGCCTCCGGTTCCTCAACCCGGTCCATCCCATCCGGAGCCGGAGCATCCACCTTCACCGCCGGTTCCACCTGGAGATACTGTGCCCTGGGCTCATAAGAAGGTTTTTCTGGGAATTATAGTGGGGCTGGTTGGAGGACTTCTGATTGGGTGCTGCAGTAGTTCTGTTTTAATTCCTATTATTTGCCAGTATTTGAATGTTCAAAGTTATCCATATTTTCATGGATTTTAAAAAAAGGTAGTTATAATATTATGAAGCTTTTTAAAATTGTTATTTTTATTCTCATATCAGTAATTATCATAGTCTGGGTATTGAGTCCAAATATGATACATGAACATGCAGGAGGAGGACATATTAATATTTGTGAATCACATTTAAAAGAAATTGGGTCAGCATTGGAAATTTACTCGGCTGATAACCATGGTAATTATCCTGTCAATCTTGATAAGTTGCTGGAAAAAAACTTTGAAGGTAAGTATAAATACATGAAAACATTACCTGTCTGTCCTGGTCCTGAAGATGGTACTCCCTGGCAACGTATATTAACAGTTAGTTATAAAAGACAGCCTTACGGTTATAAATCAACTACTAACCTGGATAATTTTACTCTCTGGTGTGGAAGTCCTGAAACTCATATCAAAACAGGTAATGTTCCTTTTGTAGGTTGCTGGCCTCAATATTCACCGGGTATTGGGGTTTTTTATGGTTTAGAGAAATAGCTTTATTGTTTTTATGATTAAACTATCGATTGTAATCGCTAGTTACAGATCGTTTATCTATAAAAGTATGGAATTTTAGAGGTGTATTACGATTGCAATCGCTATTTTAGTCACAAAATATTAGATGACATCAGTAAAAAAGGACAGGTTAAAGTAGGGAAAAAAGCAGGTCTTACAAGGGGAGAACAGTGGATTAATATTTCCGAAGGCCTTGAATTACTGGACACCCCCGGTATATTGCCATTTTCCAGAAAAGAAGAATCTTACTGGAAACTTGCCATTACAGGCTCACTGAACAGAGAAAAACTTGAACCTCTTAATGTTCTGGAAAAATTTTACAGTACTTTCCACAATGATTCTCTATGGTACGGAGCAGCAGATATTTACGGTTTTCTTAAGAAAAAAGGAACAGATTACTCTTTCTTTATAAAAGGAGGAGAAATAGATATGGAAAGAACTGCCGGGAGATTCTTACAGGATCTTGGAGAAGGTAAAGTAAAAGAAAGATTGACACTTGAGTTTCCTGAATAAAGGGATGATTGGTTATGAATTCAATAACTTATCCGTTTCATGACAGTAAATGGTTTATAAAACATCTCTATTCTTATCTTTTTTTTATACCTTTCGCAGGCATTTTTTTACTACTGGGATATCAGTTAAGAACGATAAGAGAAAACAGTATAGAAGATAAAGATGGTCTTCCCGAATGGGATAACCGGCGGGCTCTTATAAAGGATGGCTTTTTCACTTCTATTATTATTTTATTTTACATAGCAATACCATTAATTTTTCTGAGCATTACGGCAGCTTTTCTGTTTTTTAAATTGAGGAGTATCAAACCGGAACTTTTCCTGGAAACCATTACAGGTAATACTTACTTATTTATTGCCTTTATTGTTATGATTATATCTCTCTTTTTCACGGTACTTTCAGCTATCATTATTCCTATGGCAACAGGTATTTATGCAGTAAGAGGAAGCTTTTTTGCTGCCATAAATACAACAGCAGTCATATGGAACATAGGGTATTTCGGGGGAAACAGGGTAAATGTTTCTTAGGAATTAACTTCATATCCTTATCAAATAATAAATCTCCCTATTTTTTTATTTCCCATTTTTAAGGTATAGAAAGAGCTAAAATTTTGGGAAATTTAAAACCAACAGAATCGAGTAATTTTTCATCAGAGAAGTCAAACTCCCCCTGAAAATTTACATGTTTCCAGACC
>DAIOEN010000444.1:0-3260 GCA_036746235.1 Vulcanimicrobiota bacterium
CTGTCAGGCAGAAGCTGATAAAATGGTTACGAACTTATTTGGAGCGGTACTAAGATTTAAAAAAAATTCTATTTCAGATAAAATTATTGCTTTTTCACCAGATCCAGAAACTCCATATAATCATATTGATTATCAGAGTCACCTACAGTGGAGTAAGCTATAGTTTTATATACAGTAATATTACTATTATTATAAGAAATCTCTTTCATAGGTTTTACTATTCTGTGATTCGTCCTCACAAGAGATCCCATGTTTATCTTCTCGTGACTTTCAACTGGCGGTTCGTTAAGAAATTTGCCTTCCTTCAAATCTCTTGCTGCAAGTTTTGCAGTAATCATAACGTTTTTAGTTTCTTTATCCCTGGGATTTTCTTCATAATGTTCAAAGCCAAGAATTTTACAAAAATAATTAACCAGTTCATCCTCTGTATATTTATCAAGATTATCGTTCAACGGTAAAACCTCCTTAATATAACCTTATAAAAGAGACTATAATTTAAATTCTTCATTAATTTTACTTTTTCCTTCATAAAGGTTCAAAATGGTGAGTAATGAAAATATTCACTACTCACCATGTACCGTTCATTATTTACGCAACACTATCAAAGACAAGACCTTTCATACAGGTCATATTCTGTATTTTCTTTTCTTCAGAAACAGAAGAAAGATGGTTTGCCACAGTTTCTATAAAATTTAAAATGCCCCTGCAGGCATCGGAAATGGCAGATATGATATCTTTATCTTTTTTTATTAATTTCCCGAGACAATCTCTGTTATAACTTTCCTGAATTTTTTCAAGTCTCTCCTGATCAGAATTACTGTATTCGTCGGAAGAAGATTCATTTTCTTGAGAATAAGAACTCTGGTGAGATGTGCCTTTTTCAAATAAATTTCCCCATTCAGGTGGAAAATTTTCAATCTTTTCTTCTAAAGATTTTTTATCAGAAGAACTATTTTTTAATAAAATAGTATTATTTTCCAGTTCTTTGAAAATATCTTCTTTTTTTCTATTTTTATTTTTTCGTTCTTCTGTTGTCTTAAGGTCTTCTTGCTGAAATTCTACACGTCTCAGAGCAGGGAGGTAAAGTGAAGATTTCTCATTTTTCAGTAATACATCGAAATCATCACGGACAGATGAATTAACAGGTTTTATGGATCGAATGGTATCATATCTGTCTATATTCATCTTACGTGCCTCCTCACTAAAAAAACCTCTCACGTTCCTCCTCATTTAAAAAACCTCTTAATATAATCTTCGGAATAATTTCTTTTTTCTTTAATAATTTTTAAAAAATTTATATATTTTTTTATTTGACCTCTTCTACAACAAAATCCCCCATCTTCAATGACAGCAATCTGACCCTTGTACCTTCTGTCAAAAACTGTCCGCTCTGAGAAGAAGCAGTAAAGGTTTCTTCCTCACCGTCTACGACTATTTTTCCCATTGGTTTGAGAGGTACAGTTACAGTTGCAGTCTTACCTATAAAGGATTCTTTACTTTTTACACTTAAAGCCTTAATTTCCTGTCCTGTTTTTGGTTTACGCCGGAAAAATGATATTAGTATAAAGGACAGCACATACATAAGAGGAAGAAGGGCTGACATAAGAGCTATAGCCGATCCGGTACTTGCCCATCCAGGTATAAGCAGTACAAATATATTTCTGCCATTTAAGAGTATAAAAGGTAATGAAACAAATATAAGAGCTTCCCAGTTAAAGCCAGGAATCTTACGAAGTTTATTTATAAACACTGTCCATAGTCCTGTAAGAGCGCCTGCGCCAAGTAAAGAAAGTAACAGGATGGTTAAGTCAGTGCGAAGATGTGGCATGAGTATTAATCTGCAGAAATACCCGAGTAAGGCAATTATACCTGAAGGTATTAACATAAAACCACAGGTAAGACTGCTTGCCAGAAATGTATTTACAGGCTCATCTTTAATTACTATTTCGTGCTGTGTTTCTTTATTTTTCTCAGGTAACTGAAGTGAGGTTTCCGAGTCGCCGGAAAAAACTTTTTTAAACTCCGAAATATTTCCATATCTTTCAGAAGGTTCGGCGTTCAGACATTTTAAAATAACAGGCTTTAAATGGGATGGCACATTTACATGATTGGCCACTTCTTTTCTTCCTTTCTGGTCAGGAAGGTCAGGAACTTCTCCCGTAAGGAGATAATATAACGTTGCTCCAAGGCTGTATATATCAGACCTTTCATCGGTCTGCCTTTTGCCGTACTGTTCGGGAGGAGCGAAGCCAGGTGTACCTACTATCACAGTATCGCTCTTCTGACTTTCTTTAAATATACGGGCTATACCGAAATCTATCAGTTTTATGGTGTGAGAATCTGTTATCATTATATTGGATGGTTTTAAATCACGAAATATTATGGGAGGTTTCTGACTGTGTAAATATTCAAGAACATTGCAGATCTGAGAAATTATCTTTGTTATTTGCTCTTTATCAATGACAGGATTGTTCTCTCTGTATTCCTTGAGGTTTCTTCCGTCTACATAATCCATAACAAGATAATATCTTTCTCCTTCACAGAAGTAATCTATTACCTTCGGGAGATTTTCATGATGAAGGCGGCTCAACATATGGGCTTCCTGCTTGAAGAGTTCCATAAATTGCTCTCTCTCGGAAGCTTCAAGGAAGGTGGGGTTCATTTCTTTAATGACCCTGTCATCAGGAAGACGGGCATCTGATACAAGATAAACCGTTCCCATAGCGCCTTTTCCGATATAACGTTTTATAGTATATCTGTTCTGTAATAATGTTCCTTTCGAGAGAGGTTCCACGATAAAAACCTGCCTTTCTGCATTCGTGACGTATGACACGAAGATTTCACTCAAAATGAAACTTCCTATAATATTATTATAAATGATATATACGATAAAAGGGTCATATAATCCTTCATGAATAAAAATTAGTGAGTGGTGAATGGTGAAGAGTGGCATCAGTGTCACGCATCACCTGCCACAAAAAGATAAAGGACAGGAAATTCTTCCTGCCCGTAAATTACACAACTGAGGGTTGTGCATTTTTAATCTATTCTCAGAGAAATTTTATATCACGTTCTTAAGATACCTTTCTTTATTCTTCCCAGGAAATTCATAAGATCGTCAAACTGGGCGTAAAGAACAGGTATGACAAGTAATGTAAGCAGGGTGGACAGAAGAAGTCCACCTATTACTGCAATGGACATGGGACCACGCATCTCGGAACCGGAACCAAGCCCCAGGGCTATTGGAATCATACCGAATA
>DAIOEN010000445.1:0-3256 GCA_036746235.1 Vulcanimicrobiota bacterium
GTATCCGTAAAAAGCTTCTGCCTGGCAGGCTCTGGAGAAGAAAAATTCGTTTTTTCTATAGTATTAAAAATTAAATAAGGGTTAATTTATTGTCTGTAAAACAAATTATATAAGGCAAATTATTTTTCTTCGTAAGAGCCTGTCAGGCAGAAGCTGATAAAATGGTTACTAATTTACCCGGTGCGGTAATTAGAGCCTATCCGAAAAGTAATATTTTTTTCACATCCTTTCCGCTGCCAGGTTCTGGAGAAAAATATATACCGTATTAACAGCCAGTTGTAAATTAAACAGAGGCAAGATAGTAAATGTCTGTAAAAATAGATTTCCTTTCAGGAGGATTATAGATTTTTCGGAAGAGCCTGGCAGTGGAAAGGTATGGAGCGACTTTTCGGATAGGTTCTTAGTGAGTAGTGAGTATTGAATGGAAATTACCAATTTTATTCACTACTCAATACTCACTACTCACTTCAGAAATACTTTAATACACACCCGGCTGATTGCCGCCGGCTGCCGATTGATGATTGTTTTTTATCATATTTATAATTTCTCTTCTCGTAAATGGCTTTTTTATAAGAGGCACGTCTATATTCAATTCTCTTCTTATATCATATTCATTGACATTGCCACTGACAAATATAAATTTTATATCGGGATAACATTTCATTATTTCTCTATAAAGCTCATAACCATTCATTTCAGGCATTATAACATCTGCAAGAATACAGTCCGGCCTGTCGGAAACTGCAATCTGTAATGCTTCTACGGGACTTAATGTTGTTATAACATTAAAATTTTCTATGGTTAAAAATTCCTGTATTACATCCAGGATTAAAAAATCATCGTCAACTACCAGGATTTTCAAATCTAATCCTCCTTTATTACAGTGATCAGTAACCAGTGACCGGTGACCGGTATTACAGAACACTATTGTTCACTTCAATCTAAATATTATTACAATAATAGCAGTCAGAACAGATAAAATAAGTAATAGAGACAACAATCCTTTCCAGGAAATCACATTAAAAAGCAAAGTCCGTGGCGGAGAAGAAACTGTTTCAGGTTCTTCATTAAAGGTTGAAACCAGCAGTTTATAATCAAAAGTTATATCTTTCCCGTCCCTTATGGAAGACAGATCGTTAAGTATGTCCTCCGGTTTCTGATACCTCTGAGAAGGGTCGAGTTCCAGGGCTTTCTTTAAAATTCCTTCCATATTTTTAGAAATAGAAGGGTTTAAGTGCCTTACCGGCTCAAACTGAAATGGTGCAATAGAAGGATCATGTTTTGTCAACATCTGATACATAGTTGCTCCGAGAGCATATATATCTGATCTTATATCCGATTTGCCTTTGTACTGCTCCGGAGGCGCATAACCTATAGAACCTATCCTTACCGTATCACCTGTTTTTGATGGGTCTGACTCTCTGGCAATGGTAAAATCAATAAAATTAATCATACCTTCAGGTGTTAACATAATATTTGCCGGTTTAATATCCCTTATAAGCACCTGATGTGGCTTCATATGAGAAAGATAGATAAGAACTTCCGCCATCTGTATTGCCAGTTCAATTACCTGTTGTTCAGTAAATTCTGTTTCTTTGTTCTCAAGAATCTTTTTCAGATTTTCTCCCGGCACATATTCTACAACAAGGAAATGCCTGTTTTTTTCCTGAAAATAATCATAACCTTTCGGTAATCCTTTATGATCCATCCTGTGTAAAAGTTCATATTCCTTTTTAAAAAGAATTATATTCTGTTCCAGGATTTCCTGATCTTTAGATTTATGAATAAGTTCTTTTACAACTACTTCTTTCTGAATTTCCGTATCAAAGGCAAGATAGACGTAGCACTGACCGCCTTTGCCGAGGAGTTTTATTATATTATATCTATTTTTAAGTGTTAAGCCTAAAAGGGAAGAATTCATTTCAATGACCGGTGAGCAGTGACCGGTGACTACAGGGCCAATAGTTCACTGTTTCACGATTTCAATATCAGAAACGAAACTCTGACGTTTCAACATTCTGTTTCAATTTTATTATAGTTTTGCCTGCATACACACCTCTTACAGAGGAAGTGGCATAGACAATACAATCAGGACCCAGAATTGTACCGGGATTTAACACTGAATTACAACCGGTCTGGCATCTGTCACCGAGAATGGCTCCGAATTTTCTGAGTCCTGTCTGAAAACTTCTGCCATCATATTTTATTACTATACCGGAACTTGTATTTTTAAGGTTAGACAGTTTTGTACCTGCTCCTAAATTTACATCTGTACCGAGTATGGAATCGCCTACATAATTGAAATGAGGTGCTTTTGAACATGGCAGAAACACTGATCTTATTACCTCTGTAGCATGTCCTACGACACAGTTATCGCCTATAAGAGCATAACCTCTTATATAAGCACCATGTCTTATATGGCAGTTTTTTCCAATAATAGAAGGCCCTTTCACGAGAGCCCCTCTTTCAACAACAGTTCCTTCACCTATATATACATTTTCCTCTACAAAAGCTCCATCCTCAACAATTCCTTCTATGGCAGGACTTAGATTATTCTCTACATATCCCCTGATTCTCTTCAATACATCCCATACATATTCGACATCATCATATCCGTCAAGTTTTTCACAGAAAATATCTTTCCATAAAAATGTATCAATATTTGAAAACAAGCAATCTTGCGTAAGCAATCTTCAACCTCCTCAACAGTGACGGGTAACCTGTGTCATAAGACAGTTACCCGTTTTTTTCTCTTCACCATTCACTCAATTATTTTTTTCCATTTCAGTTATAATATCAGACATATGTCTTCTTATTAAAGTCTCATTTTCCTTCAAATTAATCAGATAATGAAGAAGAGGCAATATCTTATCCTTTGTATTTTTCAATTTACCTGGACGTATTTTTTCTTCTTCATCAAGAATATCAAAAGAATTTTTCTTTAACTGACCCCACATATGAAATTTCTCATCCAGGAAAATCGGCGCATGTCCTCCCCATATATCTATTATTTTTTTCTTTATTTCTTTTGCCATGCCCTGATATTTCTCTTTCTCACCCTGATTGCCTATAAGGGAAAAGAAATTTGTCAGTTCCAGACAAACCCAGTAGGAATAACCGAGAGAAGAAGGTATGGAAGGACTGCAGAAGAGAGCCTGTTGCAGATATATCAACGCATCTTCTTCTCTTTTCATGGCCTGTTGTCCCATAAGTATAAAACATCTGATTCTTTCCCATATTAAATCAGGCATTCTGC